>JAQBOS010000031.1 GCA_028287925.1 Mucilaginibacter sp.
CTAAAATGCGCCCGGACAAACGATGAAACCAAAGGTAGTTCAAACGAATTTTCGGCACGAATTGCAAGGGGGCCAGGATCATAAACAATGATCCTGGAATAATATGAATAAAAGTTAAAACCGGGTGCGCAAAAGTGCTATCAAACGTTCCAAATTTCGGATTAACGTACGTTTTGATAGCGCCCGTCAATGTCAACGCACGCCGAAGTGCAACCACAATGCCAATTGTTGCCAGCAGAACTACAATCACAGTGATGCTCCGCATAAGCACACGCGGTATTGTATTCGCTTTCATGATGTTTGTACGCTGTAACTGCGGATTAAGGCAAAAATCGCTGCGACTGTTGCCATAACCTCTCCTACCTGCTGGATCCATAATCCTGCGCTGCCGCCAAACCCTCCGGGCCGGTTAACGTCTAACAGGCGAACATACGCTCCGCTTGCAAAAAGTCCTTGGAGAAGGAACAACCCTGCCAGTATAGTGAGAACCCGCGCCCATCTCCAGCGCCCGAAAGCTACCAGGCCTGCTGGTATTAACAAGATAAAAAATACCGGCGGAACCTTTGGGTAATTAACACCGGAAACAATCTGGATCACAATGCCAACTGTGGCTATGATCATGCCTGCAATGATCAGTTTATCAGCTGCAGACAATGGAAGTTTTTGTTTCATAATATTTCTGTTTTTGTTGTTTGTGAACAATGTTGTCCTAAAGTTTTGTTTGTTATCACAAAACTAACTTGCTGACAAATGCAAATTTTGAGAAGTAGACAAGGAAGGGAATTGTCTCGACAGGAGCGTAAAAGACGAAGACCTGGTTTTACTTATTAGTTAGGCGCGATAGATTTTCTTTATAAAAATCGCTCACAGGAATTTCATGGTTGCCAATGCAGGCAAAATCCCGTTTAATAACAGTTATTTTATCTGTAGCAATAATAAAAGACTTATGAACGCGGATAAATTTATCAGCAGGCAGCTTTTCTTCCATCGCCTTCAGGCTCATTTTGGTAAGTACAGCCTTTGAAGCCGAAGCGAGATGTATCTTAATATAATCTTTCAACCCTTCTACAAAAAGAATATCTGCAAACAGAATTTTCACAAGCGTATATTCCACATTCACAAAAATGTGATCGGCCGGTTGTTCTTTCGTTTTATCATTCTTTAAATCAAATAGCTCTTTTGCTTTATTACAAGCTTTCAAAAATCTTTCAAATGAAACTGGCTTTAGCAAATAATCCACAACATTGAGGTTATAGCTTTCCAACGCATATTTTTCATAAGCCGTTATTAGTATGATCATTGGCGGATGCTGCAGCGTTTGTATAAGCTGCAGGCCACTAAGCCTGGGCATTTGAATGTCAAGAAAGATAAGGTCAATTTTTTCATGCTGCAGCACTTCAATTGCCTCCATGGCATTTCTGCATGCTTTTACCAGCTGCAGATATGGCACCTGCCCGATATTATCTATCAGCAGATCCAACACCAGCTTTTCATCGTCAACAGCAATACAGCGCATCATTTCAATTGCAGGGTTAAGTAAACATGAAATAAATTATTCTCTTTAGTTATTGTAAGGGTATGCTGTTTTGGATACAAAAGCATCAATCTTGATTGTACATTGTCCAACCCTATGCTCGGGCCTGCATCCTTGCTTTCATTCGCGTTTGAGCTAAATTTATTCTTCACATCAAATTCAAGTTTGCCATTATTAATGCTTAATTGAATCGTTATTAATGGTTCGTCAACATCCATACCATGTTTAAATGCGTTTTCAACAAACGGAATTAAAAGCATTGGCTCAATACTGTATTGCAGTTGATTTTGGGGTAAATCAATATTTACTTTTATCAACACATCGTCTCCAAATCTTAATTTTTGCAATTCAACATAACTTTTCAAGTAGCCGGCCTCTGTTAAAAGGGTTACCCTGCTTTCATCAGATTCATACAACATATATCGCATTAAATCTGATAACATTATCAAAGCGGGCTCCATTTGCTCTGATCGCTTTCGTGCCAGGGATACAAGATTTGTAAGCACGTTGAAAATAAAATGGGGATTTATCTGCGATCGTAAAAATTTTAATTTGATAGCTAATTGTTCTGCGGCACTTTCCTTTTGCTTTTTTTCATGCTTTATTTTATCAACTACCAGCCTGTATATTGTACTGATAACGATAAATGCAAGCGTTGGAAAAAACAGGAAAAGATAAGTATATCTATCAATTATAACTTGTGGATACCATTGCCTTGCAACCAATAACTTTAAATAAAGCGAACCAATAACAATGCCTGCTACTACTAAAATATAAGCCCACCATCTCCTTGAATTGAATAATAAAGGATACAATACAAATGCATTCAGGTAAAATAAGCATACGTGATAAAAATTGGTGATAGTAAAAAACGATGTAGGGAAAAAGCCGGGGTTAACGGCTCTGTGGTCGCGCGAAATAAAAAGATGTGGCAAGCCAAACAGCATGCTCCATACAACAATGTGTACCACGATAACGGTATATTTTGAACTAAATTTAATCACTGTGGATTGATTGAATATTCAAAGATAACGATAGGTTACATACAGATTGCCCCGCGCAAACAGGATGTACAAATGTGAGGATCAAAACATGAAATGTGGATACATTACGATCTTTAATTTGCAAATAACAATCTTTTCACCACTTTGAACTTACTACAATTAATTTACAAAAAAGAAAAGCGGATAACCTTTCAGTCATCCGCTTTTCCAATTTTCTTGTTCAAAACAGCTCTATCTTCTTACAACTTATCCATCTCCGCCTTAACAAACGCAGCCAGTTCTTTTACATAACCCGCACTGAAATCAAATTTGATCCCTGCTGTTTCGTAAATTTCTTTGATGGTTTTGGTATAGCCAAGTTTCAAAGCATCAAGGTATTGCTGTAAGCCTTTTTCAGGGTTTTCTTTATAGTTTTTCCATACGGCTATTGCGCCAAGCTGGGCCATGCCATATTCAATATAGTAAAAGGGCACCTCGAAAATGTGCAGCTGCTTTTGCCAAAGGTTATTTTCAGCTTCCTTATGATCGCTCCAGTCAACAAACCCGGCGCCAAATGGCTCATAGATCTGGATCCAGGCCTCTGTACGCTCCGCATCGGTATGATCCGGGTTAGTATAGATCCAATGTTGAAACTGATCAACCACGGCTACCCAGGGCAGGGTTTTTAATACATCAAAAAGCTGATCGTGCTTAGCGCGTTTCAAATCTTCCTCATTATCAAAATAAACATCCCAGTTATCCATTGAGATCAGCTCCATACTCATGGAAGCTAATTCTGCCACTTCGCTTGGGCAATGTTTAAAATCGTTCAACTCAAGGTCGGCAGTTAAAAAGGTGTGTACCGCATGGCCGCCTTCATGGACCATAGTGGTCAGGTCGCGGAAGGTATTTGCCGAGTTCATAAAAATGAACGGCGCGCCTGTTTCAGATAGCGGGTAATTATAGCCACCCGGTGCTTTGCCTTTGCGGCTCTCCACATCAAACAGGTTATTATCCTTCATTATCTCCAGCCTTTCACCTAAATAGCGGTTGATATTGCTAAAACACTGGATAGATTTTTCAATCAGCTCATTCCCGCCATTAAATGGTTTTAAAGCAGGTTTGCCCGAGATATCAACATCCATATCCCATGGTTTCAGCGAATCAAGCTTTAGTGCTGCTTTACGTTTTTCGGCTTGTTCATGCAATATGGGTACAATCTCTTTTTCAATAGCTTCATGAAAAGCATAGCAATCCTGCGGGGTATAATCGAAACGGCCCAATGCCTGGAACATATAATCCCTGAAGTTTTCAAATTCGGCGTTCAGTGCTACTTTATGTCTTAGCCCCCGCAGGTGATCAAACAATTTATCAAGCTGGTCTTTATCCTGCAGGCGGCGTTCGGTTATTTTTTCCCAAACTTCCTGCCTTTTAACGCGGTCCGTATCCTTTAAAAATACAGATGCCTGTTCCAGGGTAAATTCCTTATCGCCGATATGCACCGACATAGCGCCGGTTATCGACTGGTATTTTTGCTGCTCAACCTGGATCTCGGTTTGCAGCGGAATATTTTCTTCTCTGAACAACTCCAGTGACTTTTTTATTCCGCGCAGGTATATGAAGTATTTTTTATGATCCAGTTTGTCAACCCATGGGCTGTCAACCAGTTTTTTATTCAGGTCGTTACTAAAGGGGGCAATTTTTGGTTCAATTTCGGTAGCAAAATATTGAAAGTTTTGCAGCAGTTCTTCGCTGGTAGTATCACAGGTCATGCGGATGTAACGCCAGGCAAAATCCTCTTCCAGGGCGGCTTCAACTTCGCTGCGGTCATGCAGCCATTTTTCAAGATCGGCAACTGAATTTATTGAGCGATCGCGCAGTTCTGTATAAAGCGGCTCCAGGCTTTCCCATTTAATTTCGAACCCGGCAGGTATATATGTTCTTGTTTTTTTGTGGATCATTGTTTTGATGTGCAAATATGCGGATATGCAAATATGCAGATTAGTAAGGAAAGTTTGAAAGATCGGAAGTCCATAACAATGTAAAAACGTCATACCAATTAGCATGACGTCTTAATAAAATTCTTTCTTCCGGACTTTACTGACTTTCCCGACTTTCGGACTTCCTGACTACTTCTTCGCATACAACGTTTCCGACATCTGTTTT
The DNA here is from genome assembly GCA_028287925.1 of Mucilaginibacter sp. GTDB lineage: Bacteria > Bacteroidota > Bacteroidia > Sphingobacteriales > Sphingobacteriaceae > Mucilaginibacter. Next base: position 4,684 of record JAQBOS010000031.1, read on the forward strand.
AACCCTTCTTCGTAACTTGTTGGTTTAAAGTTAAAAGCCTTTTCAAATTTTGATGAATCGAAAATATAATCGTTGCTGTACTGGTAGTACATCTCTACCGTTCCCATCACTACTTTTTTAAATAAACCATAGGCCCAAAGCATAAATTTATTTACAGCAAAAACCGAAGGGTTTACACCATATATACGGGCAGCTATTTCAATAAACTGCTTGCCGGTTATTGCGGGTGCAGTAGGCATGTGCCAAATCTGGTTATCACTTTCAGGATGCTGGCCAAGCAGGAACATTCCTTTCCCCATATCAGGGATATAACTAAAGTTATGTAGTTTGTTGGGGTTCCCTATCCATTGTGCTTTTTGTTTTTTGGCGTATTTGTCAAGCACCATAATATCTACAAAACTGTTCATGTTTTCGGTACCGTAAAAGTCAGCACCACGGGCTATGCTGGCGCGGATGGTTCCGGCTTTTGCCTCATCCATTAGCATATTGGCAATTTTTGCCCTGATGCCGCCTTTTACGCTCGATGGCTTATAAGAGGTGCTTTCTTTCATCGGCCCGTCAACAAGGCCATACATATAAACGTTATCAAAAAATATCAGCCGGGCACCGGTTTCTTTACCCAGGTTAATAAAGTTTTGCATGATAACGGGCCATTGCGCCGCCCAAATCTTTTTATCATAAACCAATCCGGCAGTAAGGTAAATTACAGTTGAGCCTTTTACAGCTTCAAGCAGCTCAGCATAGTTTAACAGATCGGCTTTTTTCCAGCTTACGTTTTTGTTATTGCTTGTAATTGGTTTGCGACTAACAAGGCGGATGGTTTCATTAATGTTTTCAAGTTCGCGGGTTAGTGCATTTGCTACTGCGCCACCGGCTCCTAATATAGTGTGCATAATTTTATCGTTTTTGATTTAATCAAAGGTACACGCGCTTTGATTCTCAAAACGTTAACAAAAGATAAGGAATTGGAGGAATTTCGGATGTCCGATTTCGGATTTTATTAGTCAAACAGCCCTGATTATTATTTCACAAAAAGAGTAAAAACACCTTGTTAACCACGGCAATTTTACCTAATATTGTATATGACAAGTGCACAAGCAAATCTTTTAAAAAATATTCCGTCTCGTGTGGATACCAATATAACACTTGGGATGATAAAAGCTGACAAAGTTGGCCCACAACATTTACAGGCAATAAAAGATCTGACTTTATTTAATGATGAAAAAATTTCAGACTGGTTGGATATTAGTGTAAAAACTTTCAGATCGTACAAAAAACCTCATAGTATTATAAAGGCGCGGATAAAAGAACACGCTGTAATGGCCCTTTCATTAATTAAACACGGAATCGAGGTTTTTGGGACAAATGAAAACTTTGCAACCTGGCTTGAAAAAGAAAATTTTTTCTTTGATAAAAAAGCACCTATCGAGTTTATGGATACACATAGCGGAATTAAATTTATTGATGATAGATTAACCGGAATTGAATACGGCGACAACGCTTAGCGTAAATGGAAGTATTTAGAATTGCAAGAGAAGCTTTTTCCAAACAACTTTTAGCCTCCGGAAGAGCAAACCGATGGAATCCGGATGAACAATTTATAATATATACAGGAGGCTCCAGGGCACTTTCTTCATTGGAGCTAATAGTTCATCGAAATTCAATATCCCCCGCTTTTAAATATAAAGTAATGATTATTTCTATTGCAGATGAAGAAAGCCTGTATTCAAATATTTTGCAAGCCGATTTACCTAAAGAATGGAGAAGCCTTAATGCATATCCTGATTTACAACAACTTGGAAGTAAATGGTATCAAAGCAATAGTTCACTTGTTTTAAAAGTACCTTCAGCAGTGATCCCGAAAGAATATAATTTTTTGATCAACACTAACCATCCGGATTTTAAAAGTAAGGTTTCCCTGGTTAGAACTGAAGACTATTTTTGGGATGAACGATTGTTTTGATTTCTGAATTAGGATGTTCGCAGACATTGACAGATAACTCTAATACAATTCTAATACAAATTATGCCTTTTTAATTAAGATTGCGGTTAACTTTATAACATCAAACTTTAATCATGAACAAACATCTCTTCTTTTTGGCGGTAATATTTTTCACTTCATGTTGCTTTGCATTTGCCCAAAACAAAGTCGATAAATATTGCCAGGTTATAGTAGGCCCTAAAAACGGTTTAACCGCTAAAAGGATAGCAAAAATTTCCTTTGGTGAGAACAAAGATTTATTTGCTTTAAAAGATACCTCTGTTTTACAGAAGCTACATTATGCTGTTGATCACCTGGTAACCGAAACCGATGTTTTAAATTACATGAGCAAATCAGGATGGACTTTAGTTAATATTCATTCCGCATTTCTATACACCAATTATGAGGTATTATATTTCAAAAAGGCATTTGATATTTCAGAGTTGGCAGAAACCCCATCAAATTAGATCATTGCTTTCCTTCAAATCCGAAACCGAACATCCGAAATTCGAAATCAATCACTTCGCCTCAACCAAGATCCGCTTCCTGATCCTTGATAGCGAAACCGGGGTTATTCCTAAAAAGTGGGCGATGTAATGCTGCGGCATGCGCTGTAAAACTTCACGGCCGGTGCTTAGCAAATCGAGATAGCGCTCTTCGGGGGTTTTGGTGATGAATGATGAAACACGGTCTTCGTAGCAGATTAAATAATGCTCAGCTACCAACCTGCCGAAGCGTTCCATTTTGTAGGCCAGCATAGGGTTCGCCAGCATCAGGTTCATATTTTTATGGGTGATGATTACCAGTTCAGAATCTTCAAGCGCCTGGATGTAGGTTAACGAGGGCGTTTGGGTTAAATAACTTTTGTACGAGCTTACAAATTCATTTTCAAAACTGAAGTACCCGGTAATTTCTTCGCCATCCTTAACGTGATAATAGCGTACAGATCCTTTAGCAATAAAGCCGATATCTTTGCAAACAATCCCGGACTCGGCAAAGTATTTTTTCTTTTTCAGCGTACGGAAATCAAGATGCTGAGAGAAAACTATCCATTCAGCCTCGTTAAATTCAACGTACTTTTTAAGCTGCTCACGAAAAATGGCTTGTACTTTTAGTTGATCCATATTGTAAATGTTGGAATATGTAAATATACAAATTCCTTCTTCCGGACTTTACTGACTTTTGGGCTTTTCCGACTTATCTAATCCAAAGTCTATCCAACAAAAAGAAAACTGCAAAAACCACACTTGCAATGCCATTAGTAGTCATAAATGCAAAGTTAACGCGGCTCAGGTCGTTTGGTTTTACAAGCAGGTGCTGGTAGATCAGCATGGCGCAGAAAAACACGATCCCGGCATAATAAAGATAGCCAAAACCTACAGGCGTAAAAAACACCGGCATAATAACAAACGCTGCCGACAGTACATGTAAAAAGGTAGATAACCTTAGCGCGTTTACCTTACCCAGCCAGGCAGGGATTGAATGCAGGTTTTCATCGCGGTCAAAGTCTTCATCCTGCAGGGCGTAAATAATATCAAAACCGCTAACCCAGCATAATACCGCTAACGAGAAAAACAGCGGTGTTAAAGCAAACTGACCCGTTACCGCCAGGTATGCCCCAATTGGTGCTAATGATAATCCCAAGCCCAACACCATGTGACAAAGGGCCGTAAATCTTTTAGTAGCGCTGTAACCCAAAACCACCAGCAAAGCTACCGGCGAAAGATAAAAACAAAGATTATTTATAAACCATGCAGTTATTACAAACAGCAGGCAGTTAATTATGGTAAAAGTTAATGCAGATGCCGGGCTGATCCTGCCCGATGGGATATCGCGCTGCTTGGTGCGCGGGTTTTTTGAATCGATGTTCCTGTCAAGATACCTGTTAAACGCCATAGCCGAGTTTCGTGCAAACACCATACACAGCACCATTAATACCAGCTTAACCCAATCAAAACGGTAGCTGGTTGTCGTTACCGCCAAAAAAAAGCCGATAAAGGCAAATGGCATTGCAAAAATAGTATGCGTGAAGGTTACTAGGGAAAGGTACTTTTTCATGTATTTTATATAAAACCCAATTTGTCATTGCGAGGAACGAAGCAATCGCGAACTCTGCATTGCCGCTCTGTATAGCATGTGGTTGCTTCGTTCCTCGCAATGACAAGTTAAAGAACGTAAAATTAATAATTATTTACTCCATTTCGCTCTTTCATATTGAACAGGCCATTTTACTTCCTGCCCCAGTTCATGTGCTGCACGTAACGGGAAATAAGGATCGCGTAAAAACTCGCGGGCCATTATTACAAGGTCGGCCTGGCCTGTTTGGATGATCTCATCTGCTTGTGCCGATTCTGTGATCAGCCCAACAGCACCGGTAAGTATTCCAGCCTCTTTCTTTAACTTTTCAGCAAACTCAACCTGGTAGCCGGGTTTTAAAGGGATCTTGGCTGTGGCTACATTTCCGCCCGATGAGCAATCAACCAAGTCGATCCCTTTATTGATCAGTATTTTTGCTAACGCGACAGAATCATCAGCGGTCCAGCCGCCTTCGGTCCAGTCGGTTGAAGAGATCCGGATAAACAATGGATTTTCAGCAGGCCATGCTTCTTTCACGCTTTCTATAACTTCCAGCAAAAAACGGATGCGATTTTCAAATGATCCGCCATATTCATCTGTGCGGTGATTACTTAATGGCGATAAAAACTCGTGAATTAAATAACCATGTGCGCCATGCAGCTCAATCACTTTAAAACCGGCTGCTAACGCGCGCGCTGCCGCTGCCTTAAAATCAGCTTTTATTTTTTCAATCCCGGCTTTATCCAGTTCAACTGGAGCTTCTTCGGTTGGTGTAAAGGGAATAGCACTTGGCGCTACCGCTTTCCAACCATTAAGCTGATCAGACGGAATCTGCGCATTGCCGTCCCATGGCAATTCATGGCTTGCTTTTCTACCCGCATGAGCAAGTTGTATCCCCGCAACAGCGCCATGCGCATGGATAAAATCAGTTATTTCTTTTAGCTTTTCAATGTGTTCGTCTTTATAGACCCCAAGGTCACCATAGGAGATCCGGCCCTCTTGCGAAACTGCTGCAGCTTCGGTAATGATCAAAGCAGCGCCGCCCACGGCACGACTGCCCAAATGCACCAGGTGCCAGTTATTGGCAAAACCATCCTCGCTGCTGTACTCGCACATCGGCGATACTACCAAACGGTTCTTAAACTCGATATTTTTTATTTTTATAGGGGAAAACAGATGTGGCATAATTACTTTTTTCGGTAAAGATGCGGAGTAAGGGATTAGGTTTTATTTTTTGCGGTGATTTTTACCCGGGGATGATGAGAGGGAACTCTGACGAGGTAATAACATGAGATTAATCTAAAATATGTCATTTCGAGCGCAGCGTGGCAACCGCACGCCGTGCACAACCGCTAATGCAAATTCTACACCTTTCAATTCGCTCTGTATAGTATGCGATTGCTTCGTTCCTCGCAATGACATAGGGAAATTAGCTTTTAAAAGAATTTGTCATAGGTAGGGTGATGACGGCTTTTATCTTCTAAAAGCATAATCCCTACCC
>JAQBOS010000045.1 GCA_028287925.1 Mucilaginibacter sp.
AGTTAGCTCATTGATCACTCTAAAAACAGTTTCGTAAGTGGCGCCGGTAAACGAGGCGAGGTCCTGCCTGGATAGCTTAACATTAATAAAACCATCTCCGGTTAAGCCAAATTGGTTTTCAAGCTGCATTAAAGCCTGTGCCACGCGACCCTTAACTGACATATGCGCCAGGTTCCGCATTTTATTTTCCGACTCCTGCAGATCTTTTGTAAGAAACATCATCAGCTTATAGGTAAAATCGTGATTGACCTTTAAGGTGCTTTCAAAAAAGTCCATATCAAAATAACAAAGTATTCCTTCCTCAATCGCAGTTGCCGACACCGGGTAAATTGACTCACCCATACCTCTATGTCCAAAAATAGCGCCGTTATTGGCAAAGCGTAAAATGATCTCCTTGTCGCTGCCCCATTTTTTATGCACTTTAACATTTCCGTTCAGAACAAAATAGATGCCTTTTACCGGGTCGCCTTCTTTAAAGATAATCTCATTTTTTTTAACGTAAAAATTGTTTTTATGCGAAATAATTGCATGTTTCCACTCCGGCAAACAGTTTTTGCACAAAAAACAACTATCTGCGTTGCACTTTATTAAATTTTTCTTCATTAAAGGGTAGTATTTACACTAATTAACAATCAAACTTAACAATAAATCCTAATGCAATTAAAAATTATAAGTTTTACCATTAATAAAACATGTTAATTGGTTATAAAATGAGTTTTTATTGAAATATCTAAATTTTTCTTAGGTATAGCAATTGTTATTTGTACTAAGTATTAAAATAAATTAATTTTTTGTTGTAAAATTCCTATTTTTTCATCAATTTTTACCTAGTATATTATTTAAATCATAAAAATGATTCATTTATCAATAAAAAATTGCACTTAAAAACGATTTTGGTTATATTTATCAAAACAAAGCAAAGAATATTATCTATAAAACATAAAAAAGATCGCTTATGAATAAACCCTGACATCAAAAAAAAATAAAAAAGCCCTGCCGGGAGGTCGCATTCCCAGGCAGGGTTAAACAGTTTTTATCGCTTTAACAACTAAAAAACCATTTCAAATGTACAAAATTGTATCAAATCAATATACAATTGCTCTAATTGTATTATTTACGTCATGCATTTTATCGTTTTCGGCCTCTGCCCAGCTTTCTTTGTCGGGTCAGCTGCGTACAAGAGGCGAATTACGTGACGGCTACGGAACTTTAGAGCCGATCTTAAATAAAAACGCTGCATTTATCTCCCAGCGTACTCGGTTTACTTTCCATTATAACAGCAGCAAGCTTATTTTTCATACCTCATTACAGGATGTAAGGCTTTGGGGCCAGGATGCTTCAACCATTAGCAGCACTGATGGCAACAAGCTGGAACTGCACGAAGCCTGGGCCGAAATTATTTTATCAAATAAAAAGGATACCGCATTTAAACATTCGCCCTTTGATTACTTTGGAATTAAAATAGGCAGGCAGGAACTTGTTTATGATGATGAACGGCTGCTCGGCAATTCAGATTGGATCCAGCAAGGCCGCCGCCATGATGCCATTGTTTTAAAAATGGTTGAAGACGGATGGAAGGTTGACCTGGGTGCAGCCTTTAATCAAAATAGCGATGCTATTAATTACAATGGCACGTATTATACCCCTGCTAATGTGCCGGCTACTATAAAAGATAGTCATGGCAATTTGGCCAATACACCTGCAGGCTTTATTCCGCTGCTTAACAGCGCAGGTTTAAGTGCTAAAAACGGAAGCCCGGCATTTGCAAATTCACCGGGAACAAATGCACTAACACAGAATTATAAGGCACTGGAATATTTACATATTGAAAAGCAATTTGAAACCACCAAAATATCAGCCCTGTTTTTAACCGACCAGTTTGGGAAATACAAGCTTGATTCAGTTAAAAACGTATCCGGAACTGATGTTGCTTATATATATGGACAGCATTTTAATCAAAGCGGTGTAAATACACGTTATACTACAGGCCTGTTAATAAACCCTGTATTTGGCAGCAATAACGAATGGGGATTGAACGGCGAGTTTTATTACCAGGGCGGCCGCGACAGGAACGGGTTTGAATTAAGCGCCTACACTTCAACAATTTCCCTTTTATATAACCTGCCGAATTTGAATTTGACAGGCGGATGGGACTATTTATCAGGGAATAATTCCTTTTCAACTTCAACAACCAGTCATCGTTTTGATCCGCTGTACGGAACACCGCACAAGTTTTGGGGGTATATGGACTATTTCTACGCAGTTAGCGGATCGCCGACCGGTGGCTTGAGCAACCCTTTTATAAAGGTTAAGTACACCACAACTAACAAACGGTTTTTTGTTGAGCTAGATAATCATTACTTCCTGCTTGCCAGCAATCAAAAGGATCTTAGCGGTGCGCCGGTAAGCAAATACCTGGGGACAGAATTTGATCTAACAACCGATTATAAGCTCAATAAGATTACCTCGGTTGATCTTGGCTTGTCATACATGGCAGCTACCAGCAGCATGGAATATGCTAAAAATATCACACCCGGCACTGCAAAGCTAAGTCCGTTTTGGGCCTATCTCCAGATAAATATTAAACCAGAATTCCTTAATAAATAATAGATCACCGTATTTAAAATTTAAAGATCATGGAAAATCAACTTACTAAACTCAATATATTTTCAATAAAAGGCGTGCAAATGCGCACCTTTCATATAACCTGGCTCATGTTTTTTGTTTGCTTTTTTGGCTGGTTTGGCCTTGCGCCGCTAATGCCAACCATAAGGGCCGAGCTGCACTTAACAAAAGCGCAGGTTGGTAATACCATTATTGCATCTGTTACCGCAACCATTATTGCCCGCTTACTGATAGGTAAGCTTTGCGATACCTGGGGGCCGCGTAAAACCGCTATCCGCTTGCTGGTTATTGGCTGTGTTCCGGTTTTTTTGGTAGGGCTGGCGCATGACTATACCAGTTTTATTTTATTCAGACTGGCTATTGGAGTAATAGGCGCTTCGTTTGTAATTACACAATTTCACACGTCAATGATGTTTGCACCTAATATTAAGGGCACAGCAAATGCTGTAACTGGTGGCTGGGGAAACCTGGGCGGTGGTGTAACCAATATGGTGATGCCTTTAATATTTGCAGCTATTGTAGGCTTTGGCTATACAAAGGCAGATGCCTGGCGATATGCCATGATAGTGCCGGGAGTAATGATGCTGATCATAGCCTGGTTATATTCTAAATATACAAAAGATACCCCCAATGGCAATTATGACGAAATAGGGCATAATGCAGCAGACAAAAAAACAGACTGGAGTGTACTTGCCGACTGGCGCGTGTGGGCCTTAACCATAGGCTATGCCATGTGCTTTGGTATGGAGCTAACTTTTGATAACGTGGCATCACTGCACTTTGTTGATAATTTTCACCTTACCCAAAGCCAGGCAGGATTTTGGGCCGGCATCTTCGGTTTTATGAATTTGTTTGCCAGGGCGCTGGGCGGTATTGTGTCTGACAAGGTTGGAAGAAAATTCGGCATGCGCGGAAAAGGCTTGCTGCTTGCAGGCGTTTTGCTATTGGAAGGGTTAGGGCTGATCCTGTTTGCACAGGCTGGCTCATTAATGGTAGCTATAATTACCATGCTTTCATTCGCGCTGTTCCTGAAAATGTCAAACGGGGCTACTTACGGGATAGTTCCTTTTATAAACAGTAAAAATGTAGGTATGGTAAGCGGCATTGTTGGCGCAGGCGGCAATCTTGGCGGAATGATCTTTGGCTTCCTGTTTAAGTCGCAATCTATAACCTACGTGCAGGCTTTTACCTATATCGGCTTTATAGTGATAGCAGTTTCTGTAATCATATTTATTACAAAGTTTAGTAAACCCGCCCATGTAAGCGAAAGCGTTACAGCTGATACAGCATTAGCAGGGGCATGATCAAAAAAACATCCAAATGCCGGTAAAAAAGCAAAACATAAACACCACAACCTCCACCTGCTGTTATTGCGGGGTAGGCTGTGGTGTGCTTGTGCATAAGGACAATAATGGCAATGTTTTGGTTGAAGGCAATAAAGAGCATCCTGTAAATAAAGGGATGCTTTGCAGCAAAGGCCTTAACCTGCATTACACGGTCAATGATAAAAGCGACAGGCTGCTTTATCCTCAAATGCGGTACAATAAAAGCATGCCCATGGAGCGGGTTAGCTGGGATGATGCGCTTGATCGCACCGCTGCTGTTTTCAAAACCTTTATTCATAAATACGGGCCCGATTCTGTAGCATTCTATGCATCGGGCCAGTGCTTAACCGAGGAGTATTATGTAATAAATAAGCTCATGAAAGGGTTTATCGGTAGTAATAATATTGACACTAACTCCCGCTTGTGCATGAGCAGCGCAGTTGCCGCTTATAAGATGGCGCTTGGTGAAGATAGCGTACCGCTTTGCTACGATGATATTGAACTTGCCGATTGCTTTTATGTAACCGGTGCAAACCCGGCCTGGTGCCACCCTATTTTAT
>JAQBOS010000047.1 GCA_028287925.1 Mucilaginibacter sp.
ATTATCGATGCTTTCTTTTAGATAAGGATTTCTTAAAGAAGTAAAAGTTAAAAGATCAACCTTTCTGTTGAAATATTGTTCAAGCTTTTCCCAAAGCGAAAGTAATAAGCTTCCTTTATTTAAAGGGTCAGCTTCATCTATTTCAACAAGCAGGTCAACATCACTTTGATCGGTAAAATTTCCATTTATAACCGATCCGAAAGCATATAGTTCTTTAACCTTATGCATCCTGCATAAATCAATAAATTCTTTTGATTCAAAATTTACGTTGTTAATCACTATAGTATAAAGTTAAATATAATAAATTAAACTGGCTAAAAGTTTTAATTAAGTATGGCGAACCACCACCCACGTTCCCTAAACGTGAATAGTGCCACCGAAGCGAAATATTGGTAGAAAGCAACCCTTGCATTTTGTACATTTGCCCAGCAAATATGAGTTACCCAAGTTTACAGGCCTGTGTTGCCGATCTTGAAAAGCATGGCCGGTTGATCCGGATCAAAGAAGAGGTTGATCCTTACCTGCAAATGGCTGCAATCCATTTGCGTGTATTTGAAAATGAAGGGCCGGCGATCCTGTTCGAAAATGTTAAAGGCAGCAAGTTTCCGGCGGTATCAAACCTGTTCGGTACACTTGACAGATCGAAATTTATTTTCAGAGATACCCTTAATAAGATCAAAACGCTGGTCGATTTAAAATCTGATCCTTTAAAAGCAATAAAAAACCCGTTTAAATATGCCAATGTGGCGCTTATGGCATTATCCGCCCTGCCTATGAAAGCCGGCAGCAGCGCCCCAGTAAACTTTGCAAAATGCCACATAAGTGATTTACCACAGATAGTTAACTGGCCAAAGGATGGAGGCCCGTTTGTAACCATGCCGCAAGTGTATACCGAGGATGCCGATAAACCAGGCATTATGAACGCGAACCTGGGGATGTACCGCATCCAGATGGGCGGGAATGATTATATCATGAATGAAGAGATCGGTTTGCATTATCAGTTGCACAGGGGCATTGGTGTTCATCAAGCAAAAGCAAATGCAAAAGGACAGCCTTTAAAGGTGAGCATATTTGTAGGAGGGCCGCCGTCGCATCCGGTTGCTGCGGTAATGCCGCTGCCTGAGGGATTATCTGAAATGACCTTTGCCGGTGCATTAGGGAACCGCCGGTTTCGTTACTTTTATGATGCGGAAGGCTTTTGCATTTCGGCTGATGCTGATTTTGTGATAACAGGCACCGTTATGCCGCACGACAACAAACCTGAAGGCCCTTTTGGCGATCATTTGGGATATTATAGTTTAAAACACCCTTTCCCTCTTTTAAAGGTTCATAACGTTTATCACCGCAAGGATGCTATCTGGTCGTTCACAGTAGTTGGTAGGCCGCCGCAGGAAGATACCAGTTTTGGTGCGCTTATCCACGAAATTACAGGCTCGGCCATCCCGAAGGAAATCCCCGGGCTGCATGCTGTAAACGCGGTTGATGCTGCCGGGGTACATCCATTATTGTTTGCCATAGGCAGCGAACGTTATACTCCTTATAGCAACGAAAGAAGGCCGCAGGAGATCCTCACAATTGCCAACCATATATTAGGAAAAGGCCAGCTAAGTTTGGCTAAATACCTGTTTATAGCCGCACAAGAAGATGATCCTGCGTTAAACGTAAATGATATCGGCAGCTTTTTGAAACACATCCTGCAAAGGATAGACCTTACCCGCGATCTGCATTTTTATACCAACACCACCATTGATACCCTTGATTATAGCGGCAGCGGATTAAACGCAGGCAGTAAAGTAGCAGTGGCAGTGGCCGGTGAAATTAAGAGAGAGCTATGGATCGAGTTGCCGTCAGGTTTTAATCTTCCCCGCCCGTTTGATAAATACAAAATGGTGATGCCCGGGGTGCTGGCCGTTGAAGTGCCTAAAAACATCCGCACAAGCGACATGCCTTTAATGCTTGAAATTTTGGATGAGCATTTGCAGGATGCTGAGCTTGATGGTTTACCTCTGATGGTATTTTGCGACGATGCGGCATTTACCGCTCAAAGTATCAATAACTTTGTATGGGTAACATTTACCCGCAGCAACCCATCGCATGATATTTATGGCATTAACAGTTTTACCGAACACAAACACTGGGGCTGTAAAGGCCCGCTGATCATTGATGCCCGTATTAAGCCGCACCATGCACCTGTACTGGAAAAAGATCCGGAGATTGAAAAGCTGGTAGATAAGATGGGGGAAAAGGGTGGAAGTTTATTTGGAATAATTTGAGTGGCCTACAAAAAAATGAAGCTTAAATTGCATTATACAGCTATGTTTTATAAATAAATTCATTTAAAAAGGTTGTGTCTGAACATTTCACATTTTTTCTGAGCTTATGAAAATATTTGTACTTGTTTTTATAATCTCCATTTTTACTGCCATTGAAGGATTTGGCCAAAAATTTCTTTTAGCACGAGGTGATGGGCGTTTGGGAAGTGTTACCATAACTCCAACTGGCCCGGTATCAACGATTGTAACAGGATGTGGGGAGCCTTTTTACGCAATCGCCACATTAGGCAATAAGCTTTATTGGCTCGATGGTTATGGGTTACTTTCAGGCGATTTAACGAGCGGACCTGTTCAAACATTAATCAATTGCAAGAGAATTGCCAATAATATTGCTAATAGTATCGCCAGCAACGCCCTTGTCGTAGATAATAACGGGGTTGTATATTTTACGGAAGGGTTTGAATTGTTTGCAATTTTCCCTAACGCTACAAGACCTGTGCTTGTGGGCACAATGCCTTACTATTCGGCCGGCGACCTTATATTTTACAAAAACGAATTATATATGGGAAGCGGGGTGGGAATTATTAAGGTCCCTCTTAATGATCCTTCAAAAAGTACAATTTATTTTAGCTTTAAAAATTATGGGATTTATGGCTTAGCCTCGGCAGTAGTGAATGGAAAAAACACCATATATGCTATACAACCTTCCGCGGTTGCCCCTGCACAAATACTTGAGCTGGATATGGAACAAAAAAAGGTTAAAAAACTAATTGCCAATTTGTCGTACTATGTTAATGATGCCACAAGCCAGGTGCCGGATGCAGATATACCTATTATTGAAGTGGCAAAAACTATAATTACCCAGGAATGTAATGTATTTAATAAGGCACGGGTCCAAATTATTTGTAAGCCTCACAGCGGCAATTATACTTTTACTTTAAATAGCGGGGAACAAAACAATACAGGTGTTTTTGATAACGTTAGCCCGGGTAAAAATACCATAGTAATAGCATCAAACGAAAATGCAGTAAGCAGGTCAGTTGTTTTTGGGGTTAACGATTTTACTATTGGGAACCCTATAATAACAACTATCCAAAAAAATCCAAAATGTAATACCAATGGAGAGATAAAACTTGATGCCGGTACAGCCAACTCATCTTATAAAATAAAATATGGCACTGACATTTTTGGGTTTGATCACACTTTTACGGGTTTAATTGCAGGCAGCTATCACTTCACCATTTTGAACGCCCAGGGATGTATTGCGGACGAAAAGGATTACACACTACAACAGGATGATTGCCCTATTGTAATATCAGATAAAAAAATAACGCAGGAGTGCGATGTTTTCAATAAAGCGCATGTTGAGATTATTTGTGAGCCACATATCAGCACATATACATTTACTTTAAATACAGGGCAAAAAAACACTACAGGGGTGTTTGATAATCTTTCCCAGGGTAGCTACCAGCTAACCATTACTTCAAATGGATATGAAACCCCAACAGTTACAAATTTTACGATTAATGATTTCACTATCGGTAATCCTGTAATAACCATTATCCAAAAAAATCCAATTTGTAATACAAAAGGGGAGATCAAACTTGACGCAGGTGCAGCCAGTTTAACTTATAAAATAAAGTATGGCAATGATGTTTTTGGTTTCGACCATACATTTACCGGTTTAATTGCAGGCAGCTATCACTTCACCATTTTGAACGCCCAGAGTTGTATTGCGGACGAAAAGGATTATACGCTGCTACAGGATGAATGCCCGCCTGTAGGGGTGTTAAATGCAACTATAACGCAAGAATGCGATGTGTTTAATAAAGCTCATGCAGAAATTGTCTGTAATCCGCATGTTAATCAATATACTTTTACGCTTAACACGGGAAAAACAAACACTACAGGTATTTTTGATAACCTTGATCCGGGTAATTACCAGGCAACCATAGCATCAAATGGTGATGAATCGCCTGTAACCATAAATTTTACTATTACTAACTTTACTATTGGAAACCCTGTTATAACCATTACGTCAAAGAACCCAATATGTGATTTGAAAGGACAAATTAAACTGGATGCTGGTGCTGCTAATTCATCCTATTCTATAAAATATGGCAATGATGTTTTTGGCTTTGATCATACATTTAACAGTTTAATTGCAGGCAGTTATCATTTTACCATTTTAAATGCAAAAGGGTGTATTGCTGATGAAAAAGATTATATGCTTCAACAGGATGAATGTCCGCCGATAGTGATCAGCAATATCAGCATAAAGCAAAGGTGTGATGTTTTTAACCAGGCAAGCGTACAGGTATTAACAACAGAGCATCCTGATATTTATACCTATACACTAAATGATATAAGTAATTCAACAGGCTTTTTTGATGCGATTGCTCCCGGTACATACAATTTAGTAATTACTTCATCGGGGGGGGATAGAAAAGAGCAGCAATTATTAGTTCCTGACTATAGTTTAAGTTCTGCGGCTATAACTTATAAAATTAAAAATGCGATATGTACTTTGCCTGGTGAAATAAAATTTACGGCAAATGAGGGTAGCAAAGGTGCTTCTCAAATAAAACATGGAACGGATTTTTATTCAATTAACCAAACAATTACAAGTTTAACCTCCGGAGTTAATTACTTTACTGTACTTAACGCGCAGGGATGTATTATTGACATAATCAATGTTAATATCCCGCAGGACGATTGCAATGCGGTTGTTTTCCCCAACACTTTTACACCTAACGGAGATGGTATAAATGATGTTTTCAGACCTAATCAGGATAGTAATCCTGTTAATTACAGGCTTTTAATATATAATCGCCAGGGCGCATTAATATTTCAGTCGCTAAGTTTTTACAACGGCTGGGATGGTACCTATCATGGAAACCCTGTGCCTTTTGGTGTTTATTACTGGATTGCAAATTATACAATGCCGGGTGCCAAAATGGCTACACAAAGCGGATCTGTTACACTTATAAAGTAATAAAACTCTTTAAAGTTTACCCTCATCTGAATAAAATGTTCATACTTTTGTGCCTTTCTTTTATAAAGAGCAGAAATTTATGGGAAACGTAAAGTTTTATAAAAATATTCTTATTTGTTGCTTAATAACGAGCCTGTTCGCCTGCAACAAACCACAGGACATACCTCATTACACCGTATCAAAAGTTTTTAAAACGGATACTGCTACCACGGTAAACGTGCATATTAATGCAAGGATGACTACTCAGCAGTTGGTTTTAATTGCCGGCAAACTGAAAAAAGACAGCGCTCAGATCCAAAACTTACACATCAGCTTCCTATTACCTGGCAATACAGAAACCAGCGCCGGGGAAAACAGTTATTACGCCGCTGCTAAATTTGTAAATAAGAACCAGGTAGCATCATATGATACTTTGAAAGATGATGACGGCAACGTGGTTCGCTTAAAAATATTTGGCTTAAATGAAAAGCAGGCCAAACACCTGTTATCGTTACAGCCTAAAGAGATTGTCAATAAAAATGTAATGGGCCGTTTTATTGATGATTATAATCATACGGTTATTATTCCATTTGATGATCCGCTTGATGAAAAGAAAGAAGTATACGTAATTGAACTTGACTCGGCTTCAAAAGTGGTATCAGCCACCATCCCCGTAAAAGTTAAAGAAGGCAATATTGAAAAATGGCTGGTTACCCAGCACGGCGATTACATGACTTTAAAGGATAGCGTACTTACCCAATATGCTGCTGACGGTTTGGGTGTGCCGTTCAATAGTATAAAATCAGGAATTTAATTGGATTTTGTAGAGAGATGCGATGCTTCTTGCCTCCCTCTGACGAGTAGGCGACATCACTTAGAATTTGATTTGCATACACGTTTGATAACTGTTCGTGTTTGTTCCTTACGCGGGACGTGCGATGCTTTGTGTCTAACTAAATTATCACCTGATGCCTTCTTCCTTTAGTATTTTTAGCAAAAGGTTTATGTCAGAAGTATCATATTCTGCTTTGTCGTAAATAGAAATTAAAAACACTTTTTCGTTTTCAAAAATGACATGGGTAATAACCCGTGCCCCTCCAGATTTGCCGCGATTTTTACTTTCAATTGCCACCCGGACTTTGTAAAGATTGTTTCCTAATGGCGTTCCTTCTTCGGGATTTGTTTTCAGGGCTTTAATTAATTGTGCAACGTCCTTTTTGAAGGAGGGATATTTCTTGGCGAGAGGCTTTGCTTCTTTTTCAAAGTTTCTCGTGATTATAACCTTAAAGCTCATTAAGCCAGGTATCAGCGTCTTTTAATTCGATTTTACCGTCTAAAGATAGTTTTACATCGCGAATACCATCTCTAAATCCATTGTAAAATTTATCTAAATCTTCGCTTTTTTTGTCAGTCTTAATGCCATTTTTAAATAAAGATTTCACCTTGCTGATGATTTTTTTATCATCAGTATCCAGTATCATTCTTACTACTTCAAGTTTTTCGGCCTGTAAGTTCATATTCAAATTTACTAATAATTTGAGAATTATCAAATTCAACTAATACGCTTGCTCTATGTTAATTTATAGTTTATAATTCTGTCCACCTTAAATTATAAAATTTTAAATTTATCTGGATGAATTCCAAATGACGCCTCGAAATTATTACACGACCATTGCTTCATTTGCTCCTTTGAATATTTCGATGTAAGCCATTCATAGTTAAATTTAAAAGGGCCTTCCTCAATGATCCATTTTCGTACCATATCGTAAGTTGCATTCCATGCAAAAAAATCGTTAAATGTTTCATCTACTTGTTGCTCTGAATAATTTTTAAATGCAGAATGGTATATGTCTCCGGTTATGTCATCAATAAATAAGGCCTTGTGTTTCTCGAATAAATTGGATACTTCACTCAAATCAATATCGTTATTTGAAATATTTGAAAAATGCATTCCAGGCCAGCAAAATATTTGGGGAGATTCAAGTTTGTCTTCTTGGAATTTTAAAAACTTGGCGAAAAACAGTCTAATGGGCAAATTTTCTGGCTGATATTTGTGTGCTTTTTCTTGTTCAAGTAAGCTTTGCAGCGAACTCTCCTTAGCTATCCAGTGACAAATTAATGTTGAACTTTCATAATGGGAGAAGCAGGCCATTGCGTTCGATAATATTGAGCTAATTTCAATATATTCATTTTTTGAATATTTGCAAATTCTGGATTTTAGATCTCCATGTTTATCTCTAATTAATATACAAAGAATATAAAAGCGATATCCTGGATCATTTGATATAATGAATGATTCATAATGCATAATATCAAAGGGAAATCCGTCGGATGGATTTATGGCTATATCGCAAAGCAATAAAAATAGACCTATCAGTGGGTCATCGGCTTTGCTTGGCGTCACTTCGCCAATAATTTCCAAAAATAAATTGAAAGCCTCAACATAAATTCCGTTTAACATACCAGCATCCGCAAAATCATTTAGGTCATTACTCTGCCCAAGCGCCTCATATAAATATTGTAATTGGGAAAACCTGGCTTGCCCTTCAAAGATTGCTTTTGTTCCTAAAGGTGAGATTCCGTTTGGCGAGCCGTAATAAAAACTTTCAACTTTAGCTTCACGGAGTCGTCTAAATTCAGTTTCCCAGTTTTTAATATTGGGTAGAAACGAAAAATCACTATCGAATGTGCTTGCCAAAGTCCATAATGCAGAAGCCCACATTAGGTTATACGAATGACCCCAAGAATCAAAATAAGGATTTTCAATAATTTCCGACAAACGTTTAGGGTCAAAAGCTATTTGGCCTGCAAATTCAATATCGTGCCAATAGTTTAGTATTTTAT
>JAQBOS010000143.1 GCA_028287925.1 Mucilaginibacter sp.
TTTTTCTGCTTCTGCCTTTTTACCTTCCGCCATTAAGCGGGTGTAACGGGCATTCATTGATTTAATGGCGGCACGCGCATGGCCGGGAGCCTCAATTTCGGGAATCACCACAATGTGCAGCTTATCCGCATATTTTAAAATCTCAATATAATCGGCCCGTGTATAAAAGCCCGTGCCAGTTTTATTATCTACTTCACCGCCTGAGCCGTGTGACGGTGGTAAAAACTGCTTGCTATCTAAAGTATGGCCGCGTTTTGAGCCAACTTCCGTTAGTTCAGGTAACGATGGTATTTCCAACCGCCAACCCTCATCCTCGGTTAAGTGAAAGTGGAACACATTTATTTTGTAAAGCGCCAAAACATCAAGCACCCTGAAAATTTCTTTTTTAGGCTGAAAATTACGGCCAACATCAAGCATAAAGGCACGATAGCCAAAACGTGGCTCATCCTTCACTTCAACACAGGGAATTTGAATTTCTTTTGTAGCACGACGGTAAGCTAGCGGTGGCGTCAGGGTTTTTAATGATTGAATACCATAAAAAATTCCTATGGCAGTAGTTGCATTGATCTCTATGCTATTAGTCTTTACAATTAGTTCATACCCCTCCTCACCTAGCCCATCCTTAAGATTAAAGTTTATAAAATTAAGAGGCGCTGTAGGTTGTTTACGAAAAGCGGTATGAGCAACTACCTGTGACACCCAGGCATTAAAACCCCTTACTTCATTTGAAAAAGGAGTATCGAAATGAATCCCAATAAAATCATCCAATACAAAAAAGCCGCCTGTTTCCTTATAGCTCACAGGCGTAGGGAATACTTTAGCTAACTGCGTCTCCGGTACATCAGTTATATTTTTATTCTGATCGTAAATTATAGCGGTTGTTACTAGTCCGGGATAATTAGGCTTAAATGGTTTAATAGTAAATGCCCCGGTATTGTATCCTTTATCAGGCTGGGTATCCCAAACCACATAAAAGCCTTCGGGGCCATCGGTATTGGTAATTACCGGTTCTTCATCAACAAACTCTATCCGTACTGATTGTCCGGGCTTTATTTCAGTAAAAGTGGCTGTTGGGGTTAAGCTAAAAAGATCGCCATTTACAAATTTGATGGTTGCGTTGCCGGTAACAGTTTGTTCGGCCATTAAACGGGCGGAATTAAAATACATTTTCCAGCCGGTGGCAGGGAATGTTGTTTTACCATTATTGGTGATGGTTAGGGCATTTAGTGACTGCGGCTTGTTCTGATAATTATTTTGCAGGGCTTCCCATGCTATACTTAAATCGCGGGTGTTAAACTTTGGTTCATCAATGGGTTTGGCGGCCAGGTTTAAACAAAAGGCAGCTGTTAAAATAACGAGGAAATATCGCATAGAATAATTATTAGGTTGTATATGAGGTAGTAAATATAAGCTATTTATGAAAATTCACTAACTTTTTAAAATATTTTAAAAAGTGTATTTGTTACAGATAAAATGAGCCATTGTAACCGACGGGCGCCTATTAAACACCGATAAAAGGTGTCTTATACCCGATAAGTAACTCCAAAATCATCTGTAAATCAACAAAATACCACCTAACGGTTAAAATTACTTGTTGGTCTACACAGCTTGGGCTATGGTCTATTTGGTTTTTTTAGGCGATGAAATGATTGTTGCTTTGAACATTGAAAACAACAAACAAGCAAAAATCAACCATTAAAATATTAAGAAAATGAAAACATTAATTTTAACCATCGCCATCCTGTTCGCAACACTGTTAGGCATCAGCCAGGCAACCTATGCAACAGGCAACAACACTGAAGAAAGCACCACACTAACAGTTGAAAGCAATATCAATGAAATTGAGATCCACGGGAATGTTGAGCTTTATGTATCAGACGGCCCCGCCGACCAGGTAAAAGTTTACAACAAATACTATTCAAATAATGCATTGGTTCAGGATGATAAAGGTGTATTGCGCATTTCATCATACAATACTCAAAAGCTAAAAGTATGGGTTACCGTTAGCCAGCTGCAGAAACTAAGCGCATATGACAATGCCGAAGTAAAGTCATTTGGAAAACTTTCAGCAATTGATCTTGATGTAAACCTCTACAACAACGCGTCAGCAAAGCTAAATATAGAAGCTTATGCTGCCAGTATCACCTTAAATGATAACGCCAAAGCTGATCTGACAGGTAATGTTAGCGAATGCAGCCTGCAATATGATCCGACATCGCACTTAAATACAAGTAATTTTAATATAATGCGCCTAACCAACTCCCAAAAATTTCACATTGCTAAAAGTGATAATAGTAATGAGCTATCAATAATTTAATCCCCTATACTTATACTTAACAAAAGCGCGCGTAGAATTAATTTTCAATGCGCGCTTTTCATTTATCCCGCTTTTCAGCATGCTTAAAAAATAAAATGCCGGTTATTTTTTACCTTAACCCAATGTTAAATATTGCACCATAGCATTATGGAATGCATTTGTTTCGTTAATTTAGCTGTGTTAAATCTAAAAGATTAAGATTTGACCAGCCTGATTTTTGCCGGTCACAACTAAAGCTTATGAGCCTATCCATCAAAAAAATTCTATTTAAAACCTTAAAAATAACAGGTATAACCGTTGGAAGCCTGCTGATACTTTTATTTGCACTGCCCATTTTATTCCCGCAAACGGTTAGCAATAAAATAAAGCAATGGGCCAATGGCAGCATAAACGGGCAACTGGAGTTCTCTAAAACAAGGCTCTCGTTCTTTAAGCATTTCCCAAATCTTACGCTTACCCTATATGACCTTGACCTGAAAGGAAGCGCACCGTTTCAAAAAGACACACTGGTTGCAGCTAAAGAGGTTTCTTTTGGGATTGATTTAAGCACCCTGTTTCAAAAAAAACTTACCATTGATAAGATCTTCCTTAACACTGCTTTTATTAATATCCAGTCGGACAGTGCGGGGCATGTAAACTATAATGTTTATAAATCGTCAAGCAACAAGGCAGGGGGGGCGGCAGATACAAGCAGTGCATCACTGGGAATCGACCAGATCCTGATTGAAAACAGCAGATTTGTATATAATGATCCGTCGCTGCCTGTAAAATTTGTTGCCCGTGGCATTAATTATACCGGGCAAGGCGATTTAACCAAAGACGTTTTCGACCTGCATACCCATACCGAAATGCAGGCGGTTGATTTTTATTATAACAATGTGCCTTATGTGTTAGGGAAGAAGTTGAATGCTGATTTGATCACCCAGATAAATACCAAATCGCTGGCGTTTGTTTTCCAGAAGAACGACTTATTATTAAATACGCTGCCTGTTAATTTCATTGGCAAATTTGCATTCCTGAAAAACGGCTACAGCATGGATTTTAATATTAATTCGAAGGATAGCCAGTTGCGTGACATTATAACAGCACTGCCGCCCGCCTATTTAAAAGGGTTGGATAAATCTGATATAAAAGGTACCGGAAATATCAAATTCAGGCTTGCCGGTTTATACAATGCTGCTGACAGTACGCTGCCCAATCTGAGCCTGAATATCAAGATCCGCAATGGCTATATCAATAGTCCGAAAACACCAACACCCATCAGTAATTTATATATGGATTTTGATACCCAACTGCCGGGGCTGGATCCTGACAGTTTGAAGGTCAACCTGGACTCACTGCACTTTAATATGGGTAAGGATTATTTAAATTCTGTTGTTCGGGTTAAGGGAACCAACGCGCCCGTTGTTTATGCGAAGCTGAATACCGAGATGGATCTTGCAAAATGGAACGCAGCGTTTGGTAAAATGCCTGTAACCCTGAAGGGGCAATATGCCTTACATTTATTGGCGCAGGGTAAGTATGCCACTACTATTCATCGCGTAAAAAATCATAAAGCGGATACGGTTATTACCAGCATCCCTAAATTTAATGTACAATCTACTTTCCGCAATGGCTACATAAAATATGCAAGCGTGCCCGAGGCGGTAAAAAATATCAGCTTTGATATGAGTGCAGTTTGCCCGGATAACAATTATCAGCATACCAGTTTTTCGATAGATAATTTGAATGCCAGCGTGCTGGAAAACTTTATTAAGGGCCACTTTAAAATGAATGCAGAACCCGGTTTTCCGATGGATGCCGATTTAAAGGCAAAATTTAATATGGCCGATATTAAAAAGGTTTACCCCATTGACAGCCTCGGCGTATCGCTTGCGGGTAACCTTGTTGCCGACCTGCAAACAAATGGAAAATATCTGCCTGCAAAAAAGATTTACCCGACTACCAAAATTAACGTTCAGCTTAAAGACGGGGTAATCCAGACAAAATACTATCCGCACCCTATCCAAAACATCCAGGTAAACACCAACATTGTAAACAGCACAGGCACATTGGCAGGGATGAACGTAAATATCAAACCGGTTTCGTTTGTATTTGAGGGAAAACCATTTACGTTTAGAGCCAACCTAAAGAATTTTAATAACATTGAATATAACATTGCATCGCAGGGCACGCTGGATGTGGGTAAAATTTACCAGGTATTTGCTGTTAAAGGATATAACGTAAAAGGGCAGATAAAAACCAAACTTTCATTAAAGGGCAAGCAAAGTGATGCTGCCGCAGGCAACTATGCGAAACTTAATAACTCAGGCAGTATGCAGGTAAAGGAGCTTGCTGTTAAGTCTGATCTTTTCCCGAAGCCATTCCTTATTAAGAATGGTACATTTAGCTTTAAGCAGGATAAGATGAACTTTGACGCGTTTACTGCAACATATGGTAAATCGATAATCACTTTAAACGGTGCATTGTCAAACGTTATTGAGTACGCAACCAAGCCGGGCGCTATACTTAAAGGCGATTTAAATTTCGGCAGCCCCAATATTGTGGCAGATGATTTTATGGCTTTTGCCAGCGCATCGCCAACTCAAAGCGGACACCCGGGCTCAGCTAGCACTGGTGTGATCATGGTGCCCAAAACACTTGATCTGAACTTTACTGCAGATGTTAAAAAGGTAAAATACAATGGCCTTGAATTAACAGACGCTAAGGGGCAGCTGGCCATTACAAACGGCAAAATCGTTTTAAAGCAAACCGGCTTTACTATAATAGGAGCGCCTGTGACCATGGATGCAACCTATAGCAGCCAAAGCGCAAAAAAAGCTACTTTCGATTACCATATCAGCGCCAAAGAGTTTGACATAAAAAGAGCTTATAATGAAATTAAGCTGTTTCATGATATGGCCTCATCGGCTAAAAGCGCCGAAGGGTTGGTATCGCTTGATTACCAATTAAGCGGCAGGTTAAACAGCAATATGTACCCGGTTTATCCATCTTTAAAAGGTGGCGGCACATTATCGGTTAAAAAGGTATCGGTACATGGTTTCCACCTGTTCGGCGCGGTGGGCAATAAAACCGATCATAAAATTGACAGTGGCGATGTTTCAAAAGTGAATATTGAAACCACTATAGCCAATAACATCATCACCATAAAACAAACCAAAATGCGCATGGCCGGGTTCAGACTAAAATTCTCGGGCCAGGTAAGTTTTGACAATGTTTTGAACCTGCAATTCAGGCTGGGCCTGCCGCCGTTTGGTATTTTCGGCATCCCGATGACCATCACCGGTACGCAGGCTAACCCGAAGATCCGTTTGGGTAAAGCTAAGAAAGATGATGAGATTAAGGAGACGGATGATAATGGGGAATAATTTATAGTGTTAGATTAAAAGTCAGAAGTCAAAAGTTGCACCAGAATTTCTTCCGTAAGGCCATTTTCAGCTGCTTCTATTCTAATTTCCTGCAAAAGAAGTTCGAAGTTTTCTTCTTTAGTTTTAATTATCGAATGATTTAACTTTTCTTTCACGGCGAAACTATTTTACGCTTAAATTTAGTAAGTTTTAACGAATAAAATTTCTTTCATACCCCAAACTTAATCCACCCATCCCCTTCATATCCAAAAATAAATTGCTTTGGATGAATGATCTCGGCAAGGATCTCTATTGAATCAACAATCCGGGGGCCTGGGCGGTTAAAGTATTGGTTGCCATCAGCGATATAAACGCGGTTGTTTTTTACCGCTTTCATATCGTTAAAACCCGGCAGCTGCAATATAATATCAACTTCCTTTAACGTGCGCTCAATTGAAAAGCCGCAGGGCATTATGATGATAACTTCAGGGTTTTGTAAACGGATCTCGTCCCATTGTATATAAGGCGAGTGTTTGCCTGCCTCGGTTAATACATTTGTTCCACCGGCAATACTTACCAATCCGGGCACCCAGTTACCAGAAAGCATCATGGGCTCCAGCCATTCAATACAGGCAACAGTTGGTTTACTATCGCTGAATTTCAGTTTATGGCGGATGATATCAACCCGTTCCTGCAGGTCTTCAACCAGGACATCGCCTTTATCAGCAACATTTAATGCAACGGCAACGGTTTTAATATCATTAAAGATCTCGTCAAGGCTGTTGGGCTGAAGCGATACAATATGGGCTTCTTTGTCGAGGTAGTTTTTAAGCGCTTGCTCCACCTCCTGTAACGATACCGCGCAAACCTCGCACTGTGCCTGGGTGATCACCACATCAGGCACCAGCTCCTTTACCACATCACGTTTTACGGTATAAACCGACAAAGCATCGGCGAGAATCTCTTTTACCTTAACGTCAATAGCTGCGCTGCTTAAATTATCGGGGAAGTTTGCTTCAGAACATACCGGCAATTGCTTAACCGATTCAGGAAAGTCACACTCATGTGAGCGCCCTACAAGGTTTTGTTCGAGGCCTAAGGCACAAACTATTTCTGTTGCGGATGGTAGTAAGGAAACTATTTTAAGTGGGCTCATATTAAAAGGCAAAGGTAGGGATTGTAAATAAAAGAGGAATGTAATTATTTGTAGTAAGATATACATAACTATATTCTTTCCCTCTTTGCGTAGCAGAGAGGGTGGTCGAGCGAAGCAATGACCGGGTGAGTAGACTATGCGTGCGGCGTTAACGTAAATGCATTGGCGCAAATGCGTGGCGTATAGACTCACCCCGACGACGCTGCGCTGGTCGGCCCTCTCTTTGCTTCGCAGAAAGAGGGCAAAAAATTTGTAACAATTGCCTAATCTAACCGTCAAAACTTTCACAAACTGTTGCGTTATGAAATGGAAGCTTCCTTTTACAAAGAAAACCGATAGCACTAAACCTAAAAAATCAAAAACACGCGAGTGGGTTGATGCTATATTATTTGCAGCCATAGCCTCTACCATTATCCGGGGGCTATTGTTTTCAGCATATGCCATTCCATCAGGCTCAATGGAAGGCACCTTGTTAACCGGCGACTATTTATTTGTAAGCAAAATAAGCTACGGCCCAAGGATGCCGTTTACACCGGTTTCAATCCCTTTTTTAGAATCAACCATTACAAAATATAACATTAAAACCTATTGGGATGGTATTAAGCTACCTTATTTCCGCCTGCCTGGTTTAACTGAAATAAAGAAAGGCGATATTGTGGTTTTTAATAAGCCGGAAGAAGCCGATCCGTCATACGACAGGCCGGTTGATGTGCGCACAAACCTGATAAAACGCTGCCAGGCAACACCGGGCGACAAGCTTACCATTGTAAATGGCCAGGTATTTATAAATGGTAAAGCAGCGCCCAATGCCGAAAAAGCACAAACATCATACGAAGTAGTTACTAATGGCACCGATATTAATCCACAGGTATACCATGATATGAGCATTGAGCTGCTTGGGCAAAAAGATGCCAGTACTTATGTAATGATAATTCCGAAAGCTTATGTGGCAACATTAAAAGGCTATTCCAATATAAAAAGCATTACCCCGGTTGTTCAGCCCGCAGGGGAATATGCAGCCGATGTTTTTCCGCATAGTGAAAAATTTAAGTGGAACCAGGATAATTTTGGTCCGCTGGTTATGCCAAAACGCGGGTATATAATTCCGTTAAATGATTCTACCATGGTTTTATACCGCAGGGCAATTGAATTGTATGAGAACAACAAGGTTGAGTTAAACGGCAAAGATATCGTGGTAAATGGCAAAAAAGCCGACAGCTATACCTTTAAAATGAACTACTACTGGATGATGGGCGACAACCGCCACAATTCGCTAGACTCCCGTTTTTGGGGCTACGTGCCCGAAGACCATGTGGTTGGCAAGGCTATGATAACCTGGATGAGCATTGATTCGACCGGAACTTTTTTTGATAAAATAAGGTGGAACCGGATTTTTAAGCCTATTAAATAATTTTAGGCAGGCCTATTATTGCATGCTATAGCTTATTGCATTTATAGCATCGAAATGTGCCTGCAGCACGCGCAATGTTTTAGCGGCAAATGATTTTATGTCAGGATCAGCACAATTTTTTGCAGCGTTTTCAAAGGTTGAGATGTCTTTTTTATAGTCTTCAATCATATTACTGATATAGGCTTTATCAAAATCATTTCCTGATTTTTTTGATAACATACTTATTTCATTCTGTTTATCCGGGTCAGCAACTGTTAGCAAAGAGATATTTTTGGCCGATGCCAGGCCTTTAATTTTATTATTTATTTTGGAATGTGCTGAAATCATTATCATTCCAAAACTTTTAATCCGTTTATTATTGCTTTTTTGGCGGGCAAGCTTACCCAGTTCTGTTTCTGCCAGGCTATTCCTGGCTGCTTCGGCTATAAAATCTGCATCAGCCTTTTCAACAATAACGTTTATTTTTCCGCTACTTCTTTTTACGGTAGTAAAACTATCAACCATACTCTCATCCTTTATATTGCTTTTGCATGCCTGGAAAGTTAATAGAACCGTTATAACAGTAATTAAAAGCTGTAACTTATTCATAATCATTGATATTGATAGCTATCTTATTAACAAAGCATTCCTGCTTTAGTTTCTATATTTAAAACACGTTGAATACCGTGAATAACTATTTATAAATAGTTATTTATTGCGTTAGCTTAAAGTTTTATTATTTTTGAACCATAAAAATCAAAAAAACTATGGATTTTCCGGCAGGATTAAAATACACTAAAGACCACGAGTGGATAAAAGTTGACGGCGATGTAGCCTATATTGGGATTACCGAATTTGCACAGGGCGAATTAGGCGATATTGTTTATATAGATATCAGCTCGTTAGGAAAAGAAGTTGCCAAGGACGAAGTTTTTGGTACTGTTGAAGCGGTTAAAACCGTATCAGACCTTTTTATGCCGGTTGCCGGAACAATTAACGAAGTTAATCCTGCGCTGGATAAACAACCCGAATTGGTGAACTCTGATCCTTATGGTGAAGGCTGGATGGTTAAAATAACCCTATCAGATCCTGCATCGGTTGAATCATTATTATCAGCCGATAGCTATAAATCGCTTGTTGGGGCTTAATGAAAGCTATTATTAAATATTACTGGCCCGCAATTTTGTGGGCCTTATTTGTTTTTATAATGTGCAGTGTAAAATTAGGGGAAGTATCTGATTCCCCTCTATTTTTCCCTGGCTTTGACAAGCTGGTACATTGCGGATTCTTTTTTGTGATAATTGTTTTTATTTCGGCTGGTTATATAAGGCAACAATCTCTACGCAGTTTATCGTACAAGGTATTAGCACTAATTACTGTACTGGCCATTGCTTACGGCGGCATTATTGAATTATTGCAGCTGTATATATTTACATGGCGCAGCGGCGAATGGAACGATCTTTTTGCCGATACGATAGGCGCATTAATGGCAGCATTTAGTATATTTATAACGGTTAAAGCATTAAACCATGATAAAGAATAAATTCATACTATTAGGGTTGTTAGGATTACTCGTCCTTTCATCATGCGGCATTTTTCATAAGGGTTGCGGCTGCCCGACATTTGGAAAAGTAAAATATGCTGCCCCGTACAAATCCTCCTCGCTTATTGCCTAAATCATATAAAGCTTTGACGGTAACCCCGGGTGAACTTTTTCTCTTCTCTGTGCTTCACTGAGCGCTCAACCAAATCTGTTAGCTATAATCCCCCCACATTTGTTAAAAATTGTTAAATCTTAATTTTAAATTACGAACATATCGTAGATTTACGATTATTTCGTAATTTAGTTGCGCAGGTATTTATCAAGCGTCTTTTCAGGACAGGTAACGATATTAATACCATATAACTAAATTATTAGTTTTAAATTAGTGCATTATTTTTAACTGTTTATGACAAAAAACTTACGCCACGCAATCACTGCTTTTAGCCTTATTTTAGTATCCTTTACCACATTTGCTCAACAGGCAAAAAGGCAGGTAAAAGGAAAACTGGTTGATGAAACCAATACCCCTGTTGATTATGCCACCGTTTCTGTAGTAAATGCCGCCGACTCCCTGCTCGAAAAAAGTTCAGTATCCGGCAAAAATGGCACTTTCGAAATAAATGATCTTAAAAACGGAAGCTACAGGCTGATTGTATCTCAATTGGGTTTAAAAAACTTTGTACAGGCTTTTAGTATCAGTGCCACTAAACCCGCTGTTGATTTTGGCACACTGAAAATGGTAAAGGATGTACATAACTTAAACGAGGTTGCTGTTAAGGGCGAAAAAGCACCCATCACCATTAAAAAAGATACCGTTGAATTTAATGCAGGCTCGTTTAAAACGCAGGCAAATGATAACGTGGAAGCCCTGTTAAAGAAAATCCCCGGCATGGATGTTGACAAAGACGGCAAAATAACTACTGGCGGTAAGGATGTAAAAAAGGTAATGGTTGATGGCCGCGAGTTTTTTGGGAACGACCCGAAAGCGGCAACAAAAAACCTCCCGGCGGATGCTATTGATAAAGTACAGGTAATTGACGATAAAACCGATAAAGCGAAAAACACTGGCATTGATGATGGCCAGCGCGATAAAGTGTTAAACCTTACCCTAAAGGCTGATAAAAAGAAAGGCTGGTTTGGAAACGCCACCGCAGCAGGCGGCACACAGGACAAATACCTTGGCCAGTTTAACTTAAATCATTTTGATAATAAAAAGCAGTTGTCGTTCCTGTTTTTGAGCAATAATGTTAATGAGTCGGGCTTTAGTTTCGAGGACCTGAATAACTTTACAGGGGGTAACATATTTGATGCTTTTTCATCAGGCAACGGGAGCACTTCCATATCAGTTAGCAATGGTGGGCGGGTAAATGTAAATGGTGCATTTTCAGGTGTTAATGATGGCCTTATCACCAACCACAGCGGCGGCATCAACTACTCTGATATTTATGGTAAAAAAGAACAGCTAAAGTTTAACGTGAACTTTATTTCGGTAATCTCCTCAAACATACTGCAAAAGCTATCTGATATCCAGGATAATCCAAATAATTTATTCACTAATCAAAAAACCGGTGGAAATAATACAATTAACAGCTATCGCCTAAACTTTAGTTTTGATTATAAGCTGGATAGCCTAACCAATATTAAATTTAAACCAAGCATCAGCACAACACTTAATAAAAACAACTCATCGTTATTTTCAAACACACTTAACGGTGCAATGGACAGTATAAATAACATAAGCCAATTGTTGAACGGTAAAAAAACAAGTCCGGCGTATGGCGGCCAATTTTCTGTTAATCATAAGCTGCATAAAGGCAAAGGATCACTTAATTTTTTTTCAAATGGTAATTATTCCAAATCGGATTACGATTACACCAATATCTCATCATCCCGGTATTTTGTAAACAACCAAACAGGGAGCGACATTAATCAACAAGCCAGTCAGAACAATAACGCTACTTTTTTTAGCGGCACGGTATCATACGTAAGCCAGTTAAGTGCTAAGCATAAACTAAACCTTACCCTTAGCCAAAGCTTTGATTACCGGAAACAACTGGCAGATCAATACACGTTAGATTATAACGGAGCTACCGGTAAGTATGAGATAATTGATCCGCTGCTGAGCGGAAATTTTGATAACCGCAACTGGCGCTACACCACTACTGCAGGCCTTAACAAAGCCGGCGATGAGGTAACTTTAAACTTCAACTTTGCAGTTGCCGATTTAGGTTTACAAGGAGATTTTACAAGCAACAACCAATTCAGCACGGTAAAACGCGATGCTTTTGCGCTGGTACCCAATGCCAGTATCTCCTATCGTAAAAAGAATGGACCAAACTTTTATTTAAATATTGGCACCGATGTTAGCCTGCCATCAGCTACTGACCTGCAGCCGGTATTTAATAATACTGATCCGTTATACATTAAACAGGGAAACCCAAACCTGGTAATGTCGCGCTCATTAAGCACCAATTTCAACTACAGCTATTTCGATATAAAAAACAATTACTACTTTAACTTATACGGCAACTTTACAAATACCTGGAACGGGTTTTCAACCGCAAGCACGGTGGATGCAAATGGCATAACAACCTCGCGCCCTATTAATACAGACGGCAACTACAATTCAAACTTTGGCTTTAACTATGGCAAGCCGACAAAAATTAAAGGGTTAAAGTTTAACATGGGTTTAAACGGAAACATTAGCCGCTTTGTGAACATAATAAATGGTAATGAAAATGCGGTACAGCGTTTTTCGCCGGGCTTAAGCCTGGGAAGCAATTATGATACTGATAATTTGCAGCTGGGTTTAAGAGGATACGGAACCTATAACAATGCCAAAAATTCCTATCAGTCGTTAGCCGATCAGCACTATTATACTTTTTATAATACGTTTACTGCCAGTGTAAAGCCAATAAAAGATTGGCGCATCTTTAGCGATGTTACCCAGAGATTATTCAGGGGTGCGCCTGCAAGCGCCAATACCTCGTTTTATATCTGGAATGCAGGACTTGAGCGTACATTCTTAAAAAAACAAAACCTTACTTTTTCATTAAATGCATTTGATATTTTAAATCAAAACTCTGGGATTCAACGCAACATCTCAACAACCGGCATCGTAGAAAACGATCAGACAAATACCAAAGGCCGGTATTTTTACGAAAAGCTTATATATAAGATAACAAAGGTCGGCTCGCCTGCTAAAAGCACTCCCGGTATAATTATTATGAGATAAAAATTGGTCGTCAACAAATGCTTGTAAAGGCTTATCTTTGGCTATATGCCTGATAATAGACCACCGGTGACCGGAAAGTATATTGATCCTTTAGTTGACTTTGCCTTTAAGAAAATTTTTGGCAGCGAGCCAAATAAAGACCTGTTAATTGCTTTTTTAAATGAAGTTTTCCGGGGACGCAAGCACATACTCGACCTGGTTTATAACAAGAATGAACATCCCGGCGATTTGAAAGATGAAGGAGCTGCCATATTCGATTTGCTTTGTACTGGTGAGAGCGGTGAAAAATTTTTGATTGAAGTACAGCGTGGCAGGCAGGGGAATTTTAAGGAAAGAGCTTTATTCTACACATCCCGACTGATCAGTGACCAGGCTCCAAAAGGCAGGCGCAGCGAATGGGCGTATAATCTTACCGAAGTTTACCTGGTTGCTTTATTGGAAGATTTTACTTTACAGATAAGCGATGGAAAAGAATACCTGCATGATATTTGTTTGTGTAACAGGGAAACAGGCGAAATATTTTACGATAAGCTGGGCTATATTTATTTGGAATTAAGTAAATTTGTAAAAGAGGGAACTGAATTGGAAACCGATTTAGACAAATGGCTTTATGTACTAAAAAATATGAGTCGGATGGATAAGATCCCGGCATACCTGCGGAAATCCATATTTGAAAAACTGTTTAACATTGCTGAATATAGTAACTTTACCAGGGAGGAAAAAACCATGTACGATAGCAGCTTAAAATATAAGTGGGATAATAAAAATGTGCTGGACTATGCATTGAAAGAAGGCATAGAAAAAGGCAAACTGGAAGGCAAATTGGAAGGCAAATTGGAAGGCAAGCTGGAAGGCAAGCTGGAGGGTGAATTAGAAAAAGCGCGCGACATTGCCCGTGAACTTAAAAAAGAAGGGCTTGCAATTGAATTTATTGCAAAAACCACTAAGCTTTCTATTGAAGAAATAGAAAAGCTATAAAAACCACATAACAGCTTATTACAATTCGCCTGCTAAAAGCACTCCCGGTATAATTATTATGCGATAAGTATTGCTTGTGTAAATTTTGATTGTTCTTATTTGGATTTAATTTAAATAAGCTATACATTTGGCCTAAGTTTTAAATAAGAATATGACGCTTTCAGAACTTGCACCAGGCGAAATTGGGATTGTAAAAGAGTTTACCGACCTTGAGATGTCAGTAAAATTGATGGAAATGGGATGTTTACCCGGCGAATCGATCACCGTTTCGCGTGTTGCGCCGCTTGGCGACCCTATGGCTATTAATGTATCAGGTTACCAGCTTAGCCTTCGCAAATTTGAAGCTTCAACTATTATCCTGCAATAGCACCTTAACAATTGAAGGCCGATATAAGAGTTGCACTTGTAGGAAATCCAAACACCGGTAAATCAACTCTTTTTAATACATTAACCGGTTTAAATCAAAAAATAGGAAATTTTCCGGGCGTTACGGTTGATAAAAAAACAGGCTATTCCACTTTGCCCGATGGCCGTATTGCCGAGATCATTGACTTACCGGGCACTTACAGCCTTTATCCAAAAAGCCAGGACGAATCCATCGTTTTCTCTGTACTGGCCGACCGGTCAAATGCCCATACTCCCGATCTTGTTGTTGTAATTATTGATGCAACAAATCTTAAAAGAAACTTACTGCTTTATACCCAGGTTGCAGACCTGAAAATACCCGTTATTATAGCGTTGAACATGACGGACTTGTCAACAAAGGCGGGTATTAATATTGATATTGACCTGTTTGCCAAAAAGCTTGGTGTACCGGTGGTTCCCATTTCGGCGCGAAAAGTTGAAGGAATTGATAAGTTAAAACAGGCCATAACTTTTGCTAATAAAATTGCATTACAGGAACCATCTATTGATGTAGAAGCCATTGCCCCTCAGCTGATAGCGCAAATAAGTGAAGAGCTAAAGCTCGACAACCCCTATTTTGCGCTGCAGCTTGCCCACCAGCATGAAACTGTTAAGTTTTTAACCCCAACCGAAAGCGACCGCATAGAGGAATTGGAAAAAGAATTTTCATTCCACTCCCAAAAGTCGCAGGCTACAGAAACCATTGCCCGGTATAGTTTTATTAATGACCTGCTATATGATACTGTTAAGGTGCCCGAAACGGCTAAAGATGAAACATTAAGCAATAAGATTGATAAGGTACTTACCCATAAAGTGTTAGGCTTTGTTATTTTCCTGGGTGTATTGCTCTTTATGTTCCAGTCTATTTTTGCTTGGTCGGCTTACCCGATGGAAAAAATTGGCGACTTGTTTGCCTGGATACAAAATTCATTGCACCGGTTACTTCCCGCTGGGCCTTTAACCGGCTTACTGGTTGACGGTGTTTTAGGCGGATTGAGCGGCGTAATGGTATTTATCCCGCAGATAGCTATCCTTTTTGCATTTATTTCGATCCTGGAAGATACCGGCTACATGTCGCGGGTTACTTTTATGATGGATAAGCTGATGCGCAAGGTTGGTTTAAATGGTAAATCGGTTGTTCCGCTTATTGGCGGTTTTGCCTGTGCTGTGCCATCTATTATGAGCACCCGTACTATTGAAAACTGGAAAGACCGAATGATCACCATTATGGTTACACCATTGGTTACCTGTTCGGCCCGGCTCCCTATTTATACGTTGCTAATTGCATTGGTTGTGCCAAACCGTAATGTTTGGTGGATCTTTAACATGCAGGGATTGGCCCTAACGGGGATGTATGTATTTAGCTTAATATCAGCCATAGTTGTAGCCTTTGCGTTTAAGCTGATCCTGAAGGGCCGCGAGCGCGGTTACTTTATTATGGAACTGCCTGTTTACCGGATGCCGAGGTGGAATAATGTGGCCTTCAGCATGTATGATCGTTCAAAGGCGTTTGTTTTACAGGCTGGTAAAGTTATTATAGCCGTATCGGTTATCCTATGGGTACTTGCATCATATGGCCCTGGCGACCGTTTTGCAAAAATCGAACAAAAATATCGGCAGCCTCAGTATGCAAAACAACTTAACCCCGATGATCTTAAAAGAGCCATCAATTCCGAAAAGCTTGAGAATTCATATGCCGGGGTATTAGGGCACGTTATTGAGCCGGCTATAAGACCATTGGGCTTTGACTGGAAAATAGGCATAGCGCTTATCACTTCCTTTGCTGCCCGCGAAGTTTTTGTAGGCACAATGGCTACTATTTACAGTGTTGACGGCAACGCAGATAAAATAGAATCGGTACAGAAAAAAATGGGGTCGGCCAAAAATGCACAAACAGGTCAGCCTGTGTTTTCGCTGGCTGTTGCCTTTTCATTGATGATGTTTTATGCTTTCGCCATGCAGTGCGCCAGTACGGTTGCTGTAGTTTACCGCGAAACAAAAAACTGGCGCTGGCCTGCTATTCAATTTGCTTACATGACTGTATTGGCATATGCGGCGAGTTTGCTGGCGTATAATTTATTGAAGTGAGGTGAAAGGCAAAAGGTTAAGGGTGAAAGGTCTTTAGCATCTATGCTTAATCCGCAACCAGTGTTCTAATTGTCAACAAACCTTTTCGCCTTCGCCTCTTTTCAAAAACCTTTTACCTTTCGCCTTTCACCTTTCACCTCAAAAAACTATCTTTGCACCGAGGTAAAAATTGGATAAAGTAAAAGTTTTAGAAAGATATCTTCCGCCTGATGCTGCCCCGCTCATTGGTCGCTGGATTGACTACTTTAAATGCGAATTCAAAATTTCGCGCAACCGCAACTCTAAGTTTGGCGATTACAGGCCACCGCACTCCGGTAAAGGGCACCGCATCTCTGTTAATTACGATTTAAATCCGTATGCCTTTT
>JAQBOS010000070.1 GCA_028287925.1 Mucilaginibacter sp.
GGAAGTAGTTAAACGGCCCATAAACCAGGATACCTTTTTACCGGGGCTGCTGCTGGAAAACGGGAAAATAATCATCGATACTGATAAATTGCTGTATCCCGGCGATATACTTCACGAAGCCGGACACCCGGCAACTATGCCACCCGGGATCCGCGAAACCATGATCGATAATTTAGAAAACAATGATTTGAACCAGGGCGGCGAGCTAATGGCCATAGCATGGTCGTACGCAGCCTGTGTACATCTTAATATTGATCCGCTTATGGTATTTCACCCGCATGGTTATAAGGGCTGGAGTAAAAGCCTTGCAGAAACTTTTACCGGTGGCGGCGAAATGGGCGTACCCCTGCTGCAATGGACCGGAATGACTTATGAGGCCAGGAAAGCAAAAGAACTTAATGTAAAGCCTTTTCCGCACATGGTTTGCTGGTTAAGAGAAAACTAATTATACAATATTCTACATGATCCGTTTCGCGAAACTGAAGCTACCTTTTAATATAGAGAAAATGCAAACTGAACTATCCTTATTTAAAGATGGATGGAAGGCGCACTTTAATAAATATTATTATGAAGGATCATGGGCTGGTCTTGCACTTCGCTCTCCCGGCGGACAAAGCAAAAATATTATTCCCGAACTAATAACCGATGCTGTTTATATGGATACGGAGCTAATGCCTTCCTTTCCGTCAGTAATGGAACTGGTAAGTACGCTTAAATGCCCGATAAAATCTGTACGCTTTTTAAATTTACAGGCTGGAGCTATAATTAAACCCCACAGGGATAATGAGCTTGCTTTTGAAAAAGGCGAGGCCCGTTTACATTTTACAGTGATAACCAACCCCGATGTAAAGTTTTATATTGAAGATGACAAGGTGCCCTTTAAGGAAGGCGACTGCTGGTACATGAATGCTAATTTAATGCACCGCGTAAGTAATGAAGGAAGCACAGACAGGATCCATTTAATAATTGATTGCGAAGTAAATAACTGGCTAAGTGAAATGATAACACTGTCAGACGAGGTGTCATCCAAAGAAGATGATCCGGAATATGATATTTCGACGATTATTTATGAGCTAAGAAGAAAAAATGAAAAAGGAACCAACAGGCTTGCAGACGAGCTTGAAAAACAGCTGAATGACGCAAAAACCAACAATGCCTGATCATTTTAATAATTATATGGATAACTTTCCGCTTAAGAACTGGATCCCGTACAAACTTGTAAATATTGATGGGCAAATGCAATGCTACTGGCTTGATACTTTTAATAAGCCATTTTCCGAACCTTTTTTTGATGAAACAATTTTAAAGTATAGAAGCTTAAGAAGCAAAAACGGTGCAATAGAATCTATTAGCGATTTACAGCTTTTTGATGAATGGGCGGATAATTTACCGGATGTTGAACCGGCTGCAATTATTTTTCATATTTCACGCTGCGGCTCAACACTTGTTTCGCAATTGCTAAGTACATCAAACGAACATATTGTAATGCCCGAAGTGCGCTTTTTTGATGACCTGCTTCGCCTGCCCTATCAGTATCCCGGCTTTACTGCAGATGCAACCTCCCGGCTTTTAAAAAAAGCGATAAAATATTACGGGCAAAAAAAATCGGAAAGCGAAAAACGTTTGTATATTAAGGCAGACAGCTGGCACATATTTTTTTACGAACAATTACGGCAGCTGTATCCAACCGTTCCTTTTGTTTTGATGTACAGGAACCCTAATGAAGTATTTAATTCGCATAAAAAACTACCTGGTATGCAGTCGGTACCCGGCTTAATTGAGCCTGGTGTTTTTGGGTTTAAAGATGGCGGGGAAGCGCAATATAACCATGACGAATATCTTGCAGCGGTGCTTGAGAAATACCTGGATAAATACCTTCAAATTATAAAAACCGACAGTCGCTTTTTACTTGTTAATTATAATGAAGGACCGATGCCTGTTATGCAAAGGATAGCCGCTTTTACCAATACGCCCGTTAGTGATGATGCCTTATTAGCTATGGAGAAAAGAAGCCGTTATAATTCAAAAAGGCCGGGTGAAGTTTTTTCGGAGATTGCTCCAATTAATATCCCGCAGTGCCTGGATAAAACCATGGAACTTTATTACCAGCTTGACGAAAAACGAAAAAAAATTTAATTTACAACCTAAACAGATCTTGTTATATGCCTGATATATTATTGCCGCCTGTTGAAGAAGTTGGACAACTGCAGATAATGCACTTAAAAAGATACTGGCATAAATGCATGTTAAAAAGAAATGGTCAGCTTAAACCGGGCGAATATGAGCAGGAATTTCAGCTTGATAAAACATTACTTTTTACACTTGGATTGGGGCTTGAGCAAACTGTAAAATACCTATACCATAATGCCTCCGCTTTTGAACAATTTGAACAATGGATAATTGAAACCAGTGGCATGCCGTCACCTGAAATGGTTGCCCGCTTTAATAATGCAATCGTAAATAAAAACAATATTGAACAGGTTGCTATAGCAAAAGTTTTGGATGATGAGCAGCTTGATTTTTGGGAACGAAACGGCTATTTGATACTAAGGAATGCCATACCAAAGGAAGATTGTGAGAAAACAATAGAAGTAATTTGCAATCATATTCAAATTAACAGGGATGCCCCGGCTACCTGGTATACCCCCCACCCGGCACGCCAGGGCATTATGGTGCAGCTTTTCCAACACCCGATCCTTGAAAAAAACAGGAGCTCGGAGAAAGTCCGTGCTGCTTTTGAGCAGCTATGGAACCGCACCGATCTTTGGGTTAGTGCAGACAGGGTAGGTTTTAATCCGCCCGAGGCAGAGAACTGGAAATTTCCCGGGCCACGCCTTCATTGGGATACGGAACTAAATTTCCCGATGCCTTTTGGGCTCCAGGGAATTCTTTACCTTGCCGATACCGAAGAAAACCAGGGCGCCTTTAGCCTTGTGCCTGGTTTTCAGCACCGGCTTGAAAGCTGGATCGGGAGCCTTCCCCCCGGTGCAAATCCATATAAAGAAGACCTGTATGCGCTGGGCTGCATTCCCATTGCGGCAAACGCCGGCGATTTTATTGTTTGGCATCAGGCATTACCTCATGGCAGCAGCCCAAACACATCATCAAAACCAAGATTTGTTCAATATTTCACTTATGACCCCGCTGGAGTTGATCAATAGCAACCGTTAACGACTTATGTTCCGCAAAATAAAATCGCGAAGCAAATTACCTGATTGTTCTGCCGTTTCTGTATGGGTATTTATTATCAGGTCATGATCAAGCGGCAAATCATAGCTGTCATTTATCCCGGTTAAATTATTCAGCTTATCGGGATGATCTTCCGGAAGCAGGGCACGCCTGTAAAGTCCTTTGGTATCCCTTTTAATTAATACATCAATATCGCAGTTTATCCAAACCGTTTTAATGCCATAGTTTAATTTTAGCTCATTGCGGGTCTGTTCAAAAGGGTTAATAGCAGCAATAATTACAACATCACTACTACCTGTAAATGAATATGCAGCCATCCCTAAACGACGGATATTCTCGCTCCGGTCCTCTTTTGAAAACCCGAGATCGCTGCAAAGTGTTTTCCGGTAAGTATCGCCATCAATTATTTCAACCCGAAGATCCTGTTCTTCAAGTTTCTGTTTTACGTAATCTGAAAGTGTTGTTTTACCCGATCCGGATAAGCCGGTAAGCTGAATAATTAGCATCACCAAAAATAACCGAATTAAGCACAATTAAAAACACCAAGCCTAACTTCCGTAATTTTTTGCTGCGTAATATTGCTGTCACAATTACATTTAATTATTAATAATCGTAAATTAGCCTTACCAATTACTTATGAAAAAAACAATTTTACTTCTGCTTGGCATCTGCTGTTGCGTTATTGCCAGGGCACAACTACCAGATTATAAAACAAGGATAAAATACCTGTACGCAGGCATCAGCAACAAACTTACTGATAACAAAAACGGGCTTTATTTTGAGACAACGGATAGCGCTAAAAATGAGAACCCTCACTCCTGGCTCTGGCCCCTGTGCGCACTGATCCAGGCAACCAATGAAATGGAGGCTTTACAGCCCGGCACTGATTATATGCAGCCGGTAGTTAAAGCGATTGACCAGTATTATAGTGATAAACCACCCTACCCCGCCTTCCAGGATTATCCTTTAAAAGAAAAATTAAGCTCGCGTTTTTACGATGATAACCAATGGGTTGCTATAGCTTATCTTGATGCTTATAACCGCACACATAAAAAGAAGGGTCTTGAAAATTCAGAAATGATCTACCGGTTTATGATGGGTGGACTTGATAACGCATCGGGTGGCGGACTGTACTGGAAAGAAGGTGATAAAAACACAAAGAACACCTGCTCAAATGGTCCAGGTATATTGGTGGCACTGCAATTATATAAGCTAACCAAACAGCAGCAATACCTTAAAACTGCATTGGCTTTATATAATTGGGTTAACAAATATTTACAGGCACCCGATGGTGTTTATTATGATAATATAAGGATCCCGTCATTAAAGATCGGCAAAGCAACCTATACCTATAATACAGGCACCATGCTGCAATCAAATGTGCTGTTGTACCAGCTTACTCACGAGAACAAGTATTTAGCCGAAGCGCAGCGGATAGCGAAGGCTGGCAGGGAGCACTTTTTTAAAAATGGCCGTTTGCCCGGCAATTACTGGTTTAATGCTGTGCTGCTGCGCGGATATATTGAATTGTTTAAGATTGATAAAAATAAGGATTGGATCAATTTTTTTGAAACAGATGCCGACAACATATGGAATACCGAACGCGACAGCAATAATATGTTAGGGCCCAAATCAGCTAAAGCACTTATTGACCAGGCAGCTATGATAGAGATTTATGCCCGGTTGCAGGAGGTGAAAGATATAAAATAACGTGAGTTCGATATAAAGATTGGTGGAACATTCTGATTATAAGATACTTACATCTATTTAATTCTTGATAAATAGCTAAATATCTGACAATCAGCATATTCCATAGTGTTCCGGGTGTTCCGTGTGCAAAAATGGAACATTGGAACGCGCGTATCTGGATACACAAACTTGCGCGCTCACCTAACGCTACTGCTGCACGCGGTTGGAGGAGGGTTTGGATTGAGGTGGTCGTTTGCTTATGTCGAACTTAAAATAATGAAATGAATAACTTATTTAAAATGAAGAGATATTTTATAGCGTTAGCGGCGGTTTTTATCAGCATAACCCTGTTTGCTCAAAATAAAAACATTGATCCGGGAGCTGTTTGGCCCGACAATAACGGCGACCATATCCAGGCTCATGGCGGCGGCATCATCAAAATAAAAAACACCTATTACTGGTATGGTGAAGAACGAAGAAAAGGCCTTGATACAAATTACCGGTACGTAAGCTGCTACTCCTCCCCCGACCTGATGAACTGGAAGTTTATGGGTGATGCGGTAAAAATGCAGGACCCAGAAAACCTGGGGTACCGGTGGATATTGGAACGCCCTAAGGTGTATTACAACAAATCCACCAAAAAATATGTGATGTATTTTCACCTGGATACCCGCAATTATAAATACGCAAGAGTGGGAATTGCTGTTAGCGATAAACCTGATGGTGATTTTAAGTTTGTTAAAAGCTTTCGTCCGCTTGATCATGAAAGCAGGGATATCGGGCAATTTATTGATGATGATGGCGCCGCTTACCTGGTTTTTGAAGATCGTGCGCTGGGCTTTCACATTGCAAAGCTGTCTGATGATTATTTATCGATAGAAAAAGAAATGAGCCTGGTAAGGGAGCCGCTTGAAGGCGGCGCTATTGTTCACTACAAGGGTTTGTATTATGCCATCGGCTCTGCCTTAACCGGGTGGAGCCCTAATCCAAATAAATACGCTACCTCAAAATCATTAGAGGGCCCGTGGACTGAATTTAAAGATATTGCCCCGCCCGAAACCAAAACTTACGGATCGCAATCAACTATGCTGATAAAAGTTGTCGGCACAAAATCAACCACAGTCATTTTTCTGGGTGATCAATGGCGGCCAAAATCACAATGGGATTCTCGCTATTTATGGATCCCGGTTGAAATTGGCGATGGTAAGCTATGGTTGCCTGAACCCAAACCATTTACAATTGATGTAAAAACAGGGGAATTTAAATATTCAAATAATTGAGTTAATCGTATTTACTTATTCCAAAAACCGCAATGCCTGGATATTATCCGGAGCCGTCATTAAATAGGTTTTAATTCCCAACTTTTTTGCGGTTTCCAAATGTTGCGGACTGTCGTCAATAAACAAGGTCTCAGCAGGATTCAGGTTGTTTTCATTAAGTACCTGCTCGAAAATTTCCGCCTCGGGCTTGCGTTTGCCGGTAAGGTGCGAATAGTATGTTTTTTCGAAAAGATGGTCGTTACCTTCGAAACCAAAATCAGTTTTAAGGTAATCCATTATGTAGTCGTAATGGATCGGGTTAATATTACTTAATAAAAAAGTACGGTATTTTGGCTTTAGCTCCGCCAGCAATTCATTGTTACCTTTTGGGATGCCTACCAGCATACAGTTCCAGGCATTATTAATTTGTTGATCAGTTAAGTTTGGATTGTTTAATTTCTTCCGGATATAATCTCTGAACTCATCCGCCGCTATTTCTCCCCTTTCAAAGGCATCAAACACTTTATCCTGCACCCTGTGCCCATAAAACTGCCCGGGGTCAGCTATGCCCAGATCTTTCCATGCTTGCTGGCCTTTTATAAAATCGAGGGAGAAAATTACGTTTCCGTAATCAAATATGATGTTCTTAATATTTGGCATAAATTGATTTTATTTATTTAACCAAACAAACATAC
This sequence comes from Mucilaginibacter sp., assembly GCA_028287925.1. GTDB lineage: Bacteria > Bacteroidota > Bacteroidia > Sphingobacteriales > Sphingobacteriaceae > Mucilaginibacter. The sequence goes on from JAQBOS010000070.1 coordinate 6,833, forward strand.
TAATAACCTAAAATTATTACAGCCGGTAAAAGTTCATAAACTTTTAAATTTTGTGATATTTCATTTTTAAGTAATCAACTTTTTTTTACCTTTGCAACTCACAAAAATAACCGCGCCTATAGCTCAGTTGGTTAGAGTAGAAGACTCATAATCTTTTGGTCCCTGGTTCGAGCCCAGGTGGGCGCACAAACTCCGAAAGCTTCTTAGTTAACCGCTAAGAAGCTTTTTTTTTCAGGCTAAATAATTTATTTTTAAGCAAAACTATTTGAGTGTGGCTACTCAAAAGATTATTCGGTAAAGTGCAGACACCTGGCCGGGCGGAAAATCAAAACAGTAATAGAAAGCTTCTGTTAATGTTTTTAGGTGCTATTTTTATTTCGAACGATCCCTCTTCATCTCCAAAAAATAAAAACTGTTTTTGTCCATAACCATAGTGCCGGGGCTGCCGCCGGAGAATGCTGCTTTGATAATGGCGGTTTTTCTTTTTCCTACCGTATTGTTGGTATGGTGCGTGTGGAACACATAATACAGCTGGCCCGAATTGTCTGTAAAAAAATCACCGTGACCGGTTCCGTTTTGGCCGATCAGCGCCCGGTTTAAAATAGGGTTCCCCGGATATTTTGTCCACGGCCCCATGGGCGACTTTGCGGTGGCGTAACCCACAGCGTAATCGATGTTCCTGAAATCATTGGCCGAATAAAATAAATAATAAAGCTGCTTATGCTTCAATACCGTTGGCCCTTCGGTAACGGGCCATTTTGTATTTTGCGTATTTTCCCACGGCTCCTGGCCGCTGATGCACTCTTTAACTGTATTTTCTTCTATGTCCGACAAGTCGGCTTTAAGGCGGGCAACGAAGATGCGGTTGCCGTTTTGCAGGCGGACGTGGTACAGGTATAAACTACCATCGGTATCCTCAAAAATATAAGGATCTATTTGCTTCCCTTCGCCCGATATTGATTTGAATGCTTTTTGCGTAAAAGGCCCTAAAGGATTATCACTTTCTGCAATAGCGATGTGCTCATCGGCGGTGTAGGCCATATAATACCGGCCATTGTGCTTAAATACCTGCGGCGCCCAAAAGCCTTTGGTACCATAACTATCGCCCCGCAACAGCGCGTGCCCCTTGCGCCTGCCTACCGGACCAGTCCAGTTTTTCAGGTCCGGCGACTGGTATACCCAGATGCCATCGGCGCTGCCCGTTCCATATAAATAATACATGCCGTTGTCTTTAAAAATCGTTGGATCGGCTAAGCAGATGGTATCTTTTGATGGGCTGTGGCGGGTTGAATTTGCGGAAAAGGCGGTGATGGGGATTAGGGTTGATAGAGTGAGGCAGATGAGCAGGGTTAGTTTTTTCATGGCGTGGTAATTGGAGCCGTCATACTAGTGTCGTGTCAATAATGAATTGACGCTTAGTCTTGAGTCGAAAGTCTGGAGTTCTAAGTCAGAAAAAAACAAAATTTGACTTAAGACTTACGACTGTTGACTTAACACCAGGGTAACTGGGCTAAGATAATCATTATTGCCGGTGATGTTTACCCATGAATTAGCGTTCCACCGTTCCATTTTTGTACACGGAACGGGTGGAACGCTGCGGAACATCCTGATTATCAGCGTTATTTATTTTTAATCCCCAGTAAGTGACTGATAATCAAATGTTTCAATATTTATACTTTTTGGGTGATTTTGTGTAATTTATTAATAATCAGCGTGTTCCACTTTTAGAGTTGATTAAAATTGTTGGTTAATCCTGGTTTGAGGTTACACTTGGCCACGAAGGGAGACGGTTTTGGTTCAATACCTAACGCGGGATACTAGCAGCAAAGCCAGTTTGGGCCATTGCTGTACACTAGCGCCTGAAAAGGTATTTTTTTCGGTTGATTTATTTTGTATTTTTGAAAAAAGGAAATACAATGACGGTAGCGAACAGAAATATTGTTGATGCATACAGTGCACTGTTTGAAGGATTGGATGTAACCACAAAATCAAAAATTGTAGAAAATCTTTCCGAGTCCATAAAGCGGTCAGAGAGTACCAGCGATGGCGAGGAGTTCTTTAAGGCATTTGGCGCTTTTGAATCAAAAAAGTCTGCCGAAGAAATTATCGGTGAGATCAAATCATCCAGGAAGTTCCGTAAAAAAGATCTGAACTTCTGATGCAATATTTGCTGGATACCAGTATTTGCGTGTTTTACCTTCGCGGTAAGTTAAACCTCGCTGATAGCATACAAGAAAAAGGCCGTCAAAATTTCTTTATTTCAGAGATTACCGTTGCCGAGCTTCGCTACGGGGCCGAAATAGCGACAACCCCGCAAAGGTACACAAAGCGGTAGATGCTTTTGTCAACGGCCTTTCCATCATTCCTATCTTTGGTTCTATAAATCGTTACGCAAAAGAAAAAGTACGCCTCCGCCGGATTGGCAAACCCATGAACGATGAGTTTGACTTGTTAATAGGAGTTACCGCAATTGAAAATAACCTGATTTTAGTGACCGACAATGTAAAACACTTTACGGGCCTTGAAGGGATTAAAATAGAAAACTGGTATACACGCGTTTAATCTCCCGGCGCTAGTACGCGGGGTACCTAAAGGCGAGGCTCTAGTACACCACCTCTTTAGGCCAAGCGCCGCATAGCGCCAGGTTGAGGAGCTGGCAGTTTTAGAAAATGCTTGTCTTGCCTCACCCCCATCACCAAACTTCCTGAAATTTTACCACGGCAAAAAATAATTGCAGATAAATTTGCGCTACTTAAAAGTTGGGTATATATTTGCAACCTGTAGGTTGCTTAATTAAATATCGTAAAATGAAACAAGACATATTCCAGGCCATAGCTGACCCAACACGCAGGGCTATTTTAACGTTAATTGCTATCCAGGCATTAACGCCAAATGCAATGGCAGAAAAATTTGACATGAGCCGTCAGGCAGTGTCAAAACACATTAAGGTATTACAGGAATGCGAATTGATTAAACCGGAGCCGTCTGGCAGAGAAATTCATTATCACTTCAATGCAAAAAAAATGCAGGAATTTGACAACTGGTTAGCCCAGTTCAGGCAAAACTGGGAAACTCAATTTAATCAGCTCGACCAATTATTAACAACAATTAAAACACAGAAATAATGAACAACGATTTGCTATTTGATTTTAACGTTGACAAAGCAGCGAAAACGGTATTTATAACAAGGGAATTTAATGCCGGACAATCTTTGGTTTGGGATGCTTTTACTAAGCCAGAATTACTGGACCAATGGGGAGCACCTGCGCCTATGCGCGCCAAAACCAAGTATATGGATTTTGAAGTGGGAGGGCGCCGGTTTTATGCTATGATAAGCCCCGATGGGCAGGAGCGTTGGGCGGTGCAGGAATTTACTTCCATTACCCCGAAAACCAATTTCAAAATGTATAATTCTTTTGCAGACAAAGACGAAAACCGGGAATTGCCGGGTTCTGAATGGGATTACAATTTCAGCGAACAAAATGGTATAACAAAAGTAAGCATCACCGTTTTTAATGAATCTTTTGAACGAATGGAGAAATTATTAGAGGGCTTCACTATAGGGTTTAAAATGATATTAACAAACCTGGAAGAGCTGTTAACAACCTTATCGGAAAAACAATAAAAGGAAAATTTACAATCACATTTAAAATAAAAATTATGAGAACAATTAATCCCTGGATCAACTTCAATGGAAATGCCGAAGAAGCATTCACTTTTTACAAATCAGTTTTTGGCGGAGAGTTCACAAAGATCATTCGTTTCAAGGATCTGGCAAGCGCCGAGTTTCAGGTACCAGAAAATGAAGCCAACAAAATAATGCACATCGCTCTGCCCGTTGGCAAACAAAATGTGCTGATGGCCAATGACGTTCCCGAATTTATGGGACGGGTGAGCGAAAGTGAGAACAGGTCTAAAATATCGGTGAGTGCCGAAAGTCGTGAAGAAGCAGACAAAATATTTAACGGATTATCAGCAGGCGGAGCTATTGAAGGGCCGATTGGCGATAGTCCCTGGGGTACATACGCCGGAATGTTTAGAGACAAATATGGTATTGAATGGATCGTGGAATTTGACCCGGGTTATAAGGGGTAGATTTAACGGAGAGAAACACTTTTATAAAAGCTCATTTTGATAAAGATGGGCTTTTGAATTTTAGGTGCATTTTTTAAATTATAAATAACACGCCGGCGAAGCGTTCCATTTTCGCACACGGAACGGGTGGAACGCTATGGAACATGTTGATTATCAGCACTTTTAATTTTGACTGTTTTCAAGTATCAGATAATCAATTGTTTTAGTATTTGCGTTTTTTTGTGATCTTTTATAAATTATTTATAATCAGAATGTTTCATATTTTGAGCTAGTTGAAATTAATGGATAATTCTGGTTTTAGTTTACACTTGGATTAATGAAGGGTAAGTTTGGTTCAATAACATAGCACAACCTTGAATAAGTGTTGCCTAAACGCGGACCACAAGTGGCACACTTGCGGTAGCGGGGTTAGTTTTTTTTTTACTACAGTCATCCATTGGCTTCCTTTGTGCTTTACAACACTATCTCCAACAGCTACATTTTCTTCATCGCCAATCCATCTTGCCCACTCTAAATCAAATTGCTGATTATTTACAGTTATTGTTGGTCGGTATTTACCAGATTCATAAGATACATTTTGAACCTTCCCTTTAAAATCATAATTCAACTCTATATATATTTTGTAAGCGGAAAAACTAAAGTAAATTATAAATATTGAAAGCGCAGAATAGGCTAAATACTTCTTTATTTTCATTGCTATTTTAACAGTAAACAAATATACTGCTTTGGTTGGTTGTGACATGCAATAAGCCGACGTATTCGGCTGCATTTACTTGCGCAAGCATAGGTCTTTTTGTTAGAAACAACTCCAACAACGGCAACAAATGAAAGTACCTTGCGGTAGCGACAAAAACGCTTGCGGTAGCCAGGGCATATTGTTAATTTCTTAAGTATTTTTTTTGGGGTATTCCAAAAGCAAACTCGTTTCTGACCTTTGAAAAAGCAAAGAGCCTGTCAAATTGATGTCCATCTCTATTACTATAGTATTTTTCTGCATAAACACTTTTACTGTAGTTAATTTTTAACTTATCATTATATTTCATTCTTGTAAGCGACCATTTTACTGTATCTAAAAGCAAGGCAATTGGCGTATATAAAAATGAGCCATCCTTTTTTTGTGGTGGTGTAAAACCAAACCATTCTTCCCCGTGAGGAAAAGCAATAATGTAATAATCGCCATCGTATTTTACAGTGGAAAATATAGCGCTGAGCGCCGAAGTATCTTTTGCTGAAAACGAATAAAGTATTTTAAATTTATCATTCGTGTTGTTATTTGAGTGGAGTTTACTATTGTTGGCAATTGCGAAATGAAGAATATCTAATCTTATTGGTCTATAGTGCTCTTCAACGTCTGTTTTAGGATGGGCGTAGAACTTGTTATAATATTTTAATTTTAAATTGATTTCCATGGGAAACGGGCCCTGATCATAAACGATTTTAATCGTATCAGTTATTTCATGCCGGGTTTTGACACTATCTTTATTGCTACTTGTAAACAAAGACAAGCAGACAAAAAGCCAATTGTTTATATAGATAATTTTATTCATTGATATCGGATACTAATTGTACGTAATATGTTGAAGCAAATACATCCCTGCCTCTATAATCTCCGCTGCCACCCCGATTTATCGGGGTGGCACGCTGACAGGTATGCAAGCGAAAAGTAATCCGCTATTTTTCCGAGGCAGCTAAGGGCATTAATTAATCTACAAGAATAAGCGTATCTAATACAGCGTTTTTGTATTTGATAATGCTATCAACATTATAACCCGTGCTATCATCATTATTTCCGTATTGCCTGTAAATTTGAATAATATGATTACCTATTGAGGTATCCGGCTTTTGTTGGTAAATATTGCATAAGCAAAGGCCTAGTTTATTTTGTGCAGCACGGTAAATATCAGGCACTAAACCCTTATCCCAGTATTCAAAATGTACCGTGCAGTTTTTGAATGAAATAGTTTGGGTACTTCGAAAGCGAATCTCGGGCAAGATCACTGTAAAAAAAATGACGCCCAAGCCAATAATACCTAACACCCAGGCTGCGGTTCTTCGCTCTTCCAAATTATTTTAATCTTAATACCCTGAAGTATGATTAGGTAACCTTCTAGTTTGTGGGATATTGCGAGTTAACACGTGGGACACGAGCAGTATTTCCGCTTTGGCCCGGCCCCTCATACCCGGCCAGAATGAGGCAAAGCGTTCCACTTTTGCACACGGAACGGGTGGAACGCTGTGGAACATCCTGATTATCAGTGTTATTTATTTTAACCTCTAGTAAGTAACTGATAATCAAATGTTTCAGTATTTATACTTTTCTGGCAGTTTGTTGTAATTTATTAATAATCAGCGTGTTTCACTTTTTGAGTTGATTGAAATTTTCCCCAGGTCTGAGTTTAGCACGGCGTAACTAAACCGGGCAGAAAATTTAATTCTGACTTTTAATCAATTGCCGGAAAATAATAAATGTTATTCCATCGTGATTAAGGCGGTTTTATCTGTTATCTTTAGCCTTTCAAAACCTAAAAGCATGGCTAATAAAATCACAGCAAGATTTACCAATAATACAGACAAAGGGATCCAGATAGTAATTTTTGAAGTCACAAAAAATGAAAATGGTGAAAAAATTCGAACCGTCGTGTTTGCAGGTGGCATTCCATCCTTTTCATATGCAAATGTTGAATTAGACAATACTATTAAACCGTGGGCCTGTATTGCCAGCAAAAACTATGCGATTGGTGAGATTTTAAATGCGGGCAGTAGTGAAAGAGAAATCCAATTGTGGGATTTTGCAGGTGGGGTATATAATTTAGAATATTGGCGCTAAAAAACTGAAACAGTTAAAATATTATTTGAGCCACACTTATTGTGGCTTTTATTTTACCCCCTGGTCCGCCGCTGCCGCAAGGCTCCTGCCTTGTGGCCCGCTGACAGGTATGTAAGCGAAAAGTAATCCGCCATATAGCCTAATCAATTATAATCTTAACTAATCCTTTTAT
>JAQBOS010000086.1 GCA_028287925.1 Mucilaginibacter sp.
CAACTGGCAGCTGATAAACTGAACATAAGGCGTTTAATATTTTGCCGGTTAGTATATCTTTTTCTACGGCATTTATTTGCTGCAGGCCTTCAAAAGCTTCCACGGCCTCATCAATAAATACGCCAGCCCCGGCGCTTGGCTCATATATTCGTTTCGGCAAAATATGAGCTTCCTTCATAGCAGCATAAATCACTCTTGGGATATAATCCGGGGTATAATAGGCCGTTTGAGAGCTACTTTTGAGGGCATCAATCGCCGATTTGTAATCAGCGGCTGATAATTTTTCTTTAAGCAAGGCATGGAGTTCCATTACCTGCGGGTATAGTTTAATATCTGGTGCGGACGCGCCGAATTTCGACCAATCAGCTATATCCCCAGGAGGAAACAATACAGCTTTTAACCCGCCAAACCCGGCATATTTTTTAAGCGTTTCCAATTCTGTTTCGGAGAGCGGCTGGGTAGTAAAGTCCAGAGCGATTCGGATGGCCGCAATATTGTCTGCCATCTTCCTTACCGGATTAAATGCCATATTACACCTCCTGTAAATAATCTGCTATGGTGCCGATCACTTCGTACTTTAGGAAGCGGTCGTCCTCGTCCAGGCCTTTGATGAGCGGCGCACAGAGTTCGAGGATATTCGTAAGCTCGTAGTGGAGAATCCCGTGGTTGGTGAAGCGCAGGTAGGCTTTCGGAAATTCTTCCTCTAACACCAGCTTTACGTAATCGTAGGCTATGGAATCAGTCATAAAAATGGGAATAGGATTAATTGGGCAGCGTGTCCGCATCCAGAATATCCTGGTAAGAAATACTCAGGGTAACGATACGCCCGGAAAGCTGTTTTTCGCTAAGTTCAGCGTGAAGTACCTTGTTACCAGGAAAAGACATTTTTTTAAACACAAAGATGTTTCGGTAATTTTTGGAGAAGGCGGGCGGGTTAAGCAGCACAAATTCCGGTTTAACCTCTACCGATTGGTTATTGGCTGCCTTGGTGACTTTTTTATCATCTACCTTAAACCGGAAATCAGCAATGTCGTATTTCAGGTTGGTTTTATTGTGATAGCCGATATCCAGAAATATGTAATCGCCAACCGTATAAACATGGTTCAACTGCCCTTTAATTCCAAAGGCTTTTACCTTTTCCATGCGGTTATCAGGTCTTTTGGCAATCAAACTCAGCGCCAAACCTTTCAGCTGGTTTTGAGAAAGGCCAATGCCGGAAATATCCAGCGGGTGCATGTCTTCAGGAACAATATTGATTTCTGTGGGTACACCCGGATATCCCGGTAATAACTTGTATTGAGCAATAAACTTTTCGCCAGCAACCGTAATCACTGAACCTAAAAAGGATTTGAGTGAATCCCGTAATTTTAAACGCAATACATTTTTGAGCGGCAGGTCACCGGTAAGCTCTTTGGTGGAAATATCTACATATTGAATTGGCTCCGGCGAGATAAAGTGGATCGTCAGGTTTTCAGGAAGATAAACTACCGGCAATTTTTCCTGGGCATAAAGAGAAGGGGCGCATAGCACCAAAAGATAGAACAAAATCGTTTTCATGTTTATTTGTGTTTTAATAGTCGTTTACAGTTACTCATGTGTGCTGCTCAGTTAATAAGATTTCTGAGCGTTTTGCAACGCATCGGTATCGATTAGGTAGAGGTAAGAATTGTATTTAAGCTTCGCTTTGTTTTTGCGGATAAGGTCTGCAATGGCAGACGAGGTTGATTGAAAAACCTTGTCCAGTGAGCTCATGATAAATTGGCTGTTACCGGAACTGCCATCTATGGTTACGCCCTGCACTGAATTGCTACCAAGGTCTTTCGTAAAATCCCGAAATGCGGATGATGGTACATACAGGCCGGGCAACCCGTCCATATCATAAATATCAAGTTTGACAGGAAGAATTTTCCCATCATATAGAATGGACGTTACCGACAATGTAACCCGTTGCTCTGTAAATCCGCTGACCATGGCGAAAAGGTAGGTGCCTTTTTTAATCAGGCTATTACCTGCCTTAATATCTTCCAACAATTTAAGCCGTAAACGTGAGCCTGCAAACCCAGTAACATTTTCGTCGATCACTGCACTGATAAAGGCGGGCTCTTTGTTCGGCAGAACAGTATTAAAATCTGCGGAAATAGCATCAGCCTTTTCAACAGCCAGTTTGACTTGATTTTGCTTTAGCCTGGCAACCTTATCGGCGGCCTGTTTTTTCTTCAACTCATCCTTATAGGCGGGGTCATTCGCTTTATTGATACTGTCCATGATGGCCATTTGCGCTTTGAAAACATCCATCGGGTCTTTTTCTTTGGCAATGGCCCCTACAGTAAGCGACGGATTAGCCCGCCTGTTGTTCATCGCCTCAATTGCTTTGGCAACCTGTCTGTCATGTGATAAGGCTATTTGTTGATCCTGCCTGATATTGGTCGAATTACCTGTACCAAATTTTAATTTCATAGCCTGCTGAATGGAATCCAGCCTATTCTTTTGCTTTTCAGAATAATCATTGTTAAAGGCGGGATTACTTGAATTTTCACGGGGGATCACATTCACGGCGGTTAAGCCGTCTGCCTCCTTGTAGGTATTTCGGTACGCATCAAGTTTATCCGTTAATTGCTTTTTTCGCACATCGGCCGAAACATCACCAACCGACCCATTCAGCCCTGCATTTTCCTTAACCGTTGGCTTTGGCTTTGAAAAACCGCTATGCCAGGCATAAAAGAAAAGGCACAAAAAGGGCAAAAGGATAAGTGGCAACACATATTTGGGCTGCTTAAAATTAATTTTCATACGATTTTATTTGAGTAAATGGTGAATTTTGGATAGGCGGTTAAGGGCGCTATCCAATAACGTGCTGTCTTCAGCTGAAAGCTGTCTTTTGGCCGTGAGGCTATCCACCAGCTTTTTAAGTTTCATCGTTTCCCGTATATTACCGGTTGCCAGTAAGATCTGGCTAAAGCCATCCTCTACGGGGTTGACTTTTTTTACCACGGTTATATTGGCTTTTTCGGGTTTGCGGAAAACTGTAAATGACAGCACAAATGATAGTGCCATCAGGAAGATCATACAACCCAAAAGGAATTTTGGGTAGGCACTCGCCAGTCGCTTGGCTGCATTCCCGGCAATAGCGAAATAGTTGCTAAATTCTTTATGAATTTCACTGTACAGTGTATCCCTCGGATCTCTGTTAGAATGTATTCTTTTCCACATCTTGCAGGTCTTTATTTTCAAGGGTTTTCCAATTGGTAATGAGGACACCATGCGGGTTGTTATCGCTTCGCGGGATATCTTTCAGGTTACCTTCGGTAATCAGGGAACGGACAACCGTGGAGCTGCGCCGGTCAATTTTGAGTTTCCCGTAAAAACGGAAATAGTGTTTCGGCAAATCCACAGAGATGGAATCCGTTTGCAACGTTAATACTGAACTCGAAGAAAGAATTGAGTTAAAAAAACCATTCTCCTTTAGGTTATTATACTGTTGCATCCCCGATTCATCCACGAGGTACATGGCCTTTTTCATCTGGTATTCCATGTAATTATCATCCGGGGTTAAGGAAAAAAAAAGGGAATGGAAAAGGTCAACATCAGCCCTGTATTCGGCTGGACGGTTCATCTGCACATCAGTTTGCCGCGCAAGAATTGGGATATTATTATCCAGGATATAAATACTTTTTTGCGCATTAGATACCATCTTATAAGCGTATAGACAATTCATGCCGACGATGATCAGCGAGGTAAGCAGGCTACCGGCCGCAATGAACGTCGCTAACCTTATTTTGGCTTCAATATTTTTTATGATCATGATAAAAAGCGTAAAATTAAAAGGCCGGCCCGCATTTGCGGGTCAGCCTGACATCAAAGGAAAAAGAGAAAAAAGAAGATTTTAAAAGAAGCTTCCCGTTGCTTTTCTGGCCATACTTACCACTGTTCCCGCGCTGCGACCAAAAGTTGAGGTCGCTGAACTGATACCTGATGTGGAGATGATCCAGGTAGAGATACTTGGAACAGTGAACATGCAGATAGCCCCGATGAGGAATACAATAATCACGGTGCCAAATGATAGGATACCGTTTCCCGCAAACCAGGCCATTTTTTCAAGATTTGCACTTAGTCCGTTTTCGCCGACCAGTTCTTTGTATTTACTAATCTCAGAGGTGAGTGCATATTCCTGCATCAGCCCTGTGAGATACATAATCAAATAGGCAATGCCACTGTACAGGTTCACGGAAATAAAACGGGCGATCCACGTGCTGAAGCTATCGCGGAATGCCGGCAGAATACTGACGGCTACGGCGAAAGGTCCAAGGATAATCAGGATGGTGGAGTAAATGATCTGTATCATAAATATGATATAGGTTGCCAAACGTAAGATCCATATCCCCAACAGTTCCAGCAATTGGGTAAAGAGCAGCTGCATACCCACGGTAAGCCGGTTCTTTAATTCCAGTAGTGGAGAAACAACACTACTTATCCCTTGCTTAACGGTGCTGGTTACAGAATCCCAGGCTTGCCCGTACCAGGTGTCACTTTCTTTTTCTGCAACCTCGGTTTGAGCCTGGTAGGTATAAAGGGAATTGGCAACAGCGAGCATCAGGTTGGAGCGGTTTAGCCGTAAGTTATCAACTGTGGTTTGCTCACTGTTAAACATCTGTTCCGTTTGATTGGCCACCAGGTCAGTAGGAAACGCGATCATTTTAACGAAGGCACCCCACCATAATATGATCATGGCTAATCCAAAAGGGCGCAACAGCGGCATAATCTCCAACTGTTTGTCTCCGGCCATCATTTCATAGGACTTGATCGCGAAAAATATGATCATAAAAATGGCCGCAAGCGCTTTTGCATCAGTAATAAACAAATCGAAATGTGTCCAGACCGAATTCTTAAGTCCTTTTAGAAATACCATGACACCGGCTTCATAAACGCCGTCACCCTGGAGAAACTGTAAAGTTTTGGTATTGTCTGTATTGGTAGTGGTTTGAGCAAATACTGCCGTGATACAAAGGCACAGCAGTAGCAATAGTGTTATTTTCTTTTTCATTGCAGGTGTTGTAAAACTTGGTTGGCGATCTGGATGTCCGTTTGCGGTGTCCAGTTGCTGACAGTTACCTGGTTAGCTTTAAGTTTTTGCTGCTGGGCGGTCATATTTAACGTAACCTGGGCCGATGAAGTTCGGACCGCCCAGACACCTGCCAGCTGGCGGTATTCCATCAGGTAGCGGTGATAGGCCAGGATTCGGGAGCCACGATCCATTGTAGTGGAGTGTGCTGCATTGATTCGTTCCTTTAACATATCCAGCTCGTTTTTATACCAACTATATAAGCCTTCAGAAACCAGTTTGATACTGACCTGGGGAGAAAGGCCTGCTAAAATGGAAGCCATAGAATTATTAAGCACCGGTTTCAGTTCATTACGGTAATATAATTGCCATAAAGGGTCGGCATCGGATATCAAGCCGGACTGATTGGCAATTTCGGATAACGCCGTATTGCGCACGGTATCCGACTGTAGTTTATATTTATTATCCGTAGTGTTCATCGCAGCAACTAATGCAAGGCGTTGTGTCTGAGGACCGGTACCACTGAGCGGGCGTAAATCAGTTTTGTGATAATTGGGATGAAAGAGGCCCCAGGTCAACCAGTAATATGGATTAAGGCTCAGAAACCCGGCTTTGGGTTCAAATTTGTTTTGGTCCCATTGCAGGTAAACCATACGTTCCTCTTGGTATCGGACGGCTTTGTCCTGTGCGGCGGACTGGCTGAAACACTGATGAATCAATGCGAGCCATAAAAACGGTAGTGGAATTAAGAATTTTTTCATGTATAAATTGTTTTAAACTGCTTTTAACTATCATCCGGGTGCATCGGAGTGATGGTCATTGGTGTAAGTATTTAGCATTTTGAATGATTTGATTTACAATCCGGGTATCCTGACTGATGAAACCAGCAAATGGATTGAGTGACGCAATCACGCCGCGCTCCTTTGCCCAATACATGGCTTTCCAGGTACCATAGGCTAATCCATCTAATATTTGTAATTGGGTAATTACTTTGCGTAATAGCTGGTCACGGGAGTTATAGTCGGCCAGTACGTTATTGCCTTCTTTAAGAATGTAGCCTGAAACATCTGTAACCAGGGCCAGTGATCTTTTTCGCATTTCAGAGGCCATATTTCCGGCGAATACCAAAAGGTAAGGCTCGCTTTTAGCCAAATCCAATGCCTGGTTAATATAACCCGTTATATCAGCAACAATCACAGCCATGTTTTTAACTGCAAGTCCATCCTTTAAAGCGGAATTGACATTGGATAATCCATTATAAATCATGGTTTGCGCCAGGACAACGGAACCCACATTGGTATTCAGGTCATTGATATTATTATTGATCTTGCCGAGATACTGGTCATGGGTCACTTCGGCGCTACTCCTTACTGCAGCATTCTGAGAAACCGCAACAAGGTGCTGGTAATCGATCACATATTGCTGCGCCATTAGTGAAGGTGAAAGGTAAAAGGCGAAAAGCAAAAGCAGTCCGAAGAATCTTTTTTTCATCATTTTAAGTATTTAGCATTTTGAATGATGTCACTGCCGATAGACTTATCAGCATCTATAAAATTCTGAAAGGGGTTCGCCGCCCTTAACAGGGAAGCGAGGCTGGAGTATTGCATGATATTGAGCATGTTCCCGGACAGGTTTTGGATGTTGCTCAGTTCGGAGATCACATAATCAAAAAGCAATTTCCGGTCGGACGCCTTCATTTGGTTGACATCTGCGATGGATAAGCTGAGACCGGTAACATAAGCCACCAGGCTTTTGGCCTGTAATGCGAATTGCAAAGCGGATTGGTAACCTATAGCGATTAAAGCAGGATTTTTTTGTACCAACTGTACAATCTGCGACTGATTGCTGACGATGCGTTCCACCATGGGCGTCGCATAAATACCGATGTCTGCAATATTAATGGCAGTGCTGAGGGTATTATATCGCTGCTGCAAAGTCCGGTACATTTTTTTCATCTTATCCAGCAAGGTGAGATTGGCTTGCTCGTTTGCAGTTGCCACCGCCTGTTGGTTCTTTGCTTTTACTTGGAGTTTATTTTCAGATTCTGATTCATCAACCAGTTGGTGCAGTGCCGGAATGTCCAATATTTTTTGCTGAGCGAAAGTGTTCGCCGCTCCGGCAAGCAAAGCGGTGAACAATATGATTATAGTTTTCATGATACTATTTGATTTTCTGATCATTTCTGTGAAACACTGTCCAGCCAGGGCGGCGGGTCCATCCGTACAACTGGAGCCTCCTCGAACCAGGGAATTCCATTTCGAGTAATTCATAAGCATCTTTCGGCTTTGCTAATCTGTTCGTTACCATTCCGGTAAATGCCGATTCGATCATATTCATGTACTCATTGGAAAATGCAGGTATTTTTCCTTTGCTGCCAACCAGCAGGAACTCAACGGTCTTTTCATAACTGCCTGGTTTCCATTTTGGTCGTACCCACATAATAGATCCACGCATTTCGTAACCTAACCGGGACATATATGCTCTGCAGTCTATCACATTTTTTTGGTTGACCCACAAATAAACCATATGATCCGAAGAGGTGAAGTCCCTCAGGGTATGCTCTATAAATTCGAATGCTTCAAGTGCACGTTGTGTTTTTGGCGGGATTTCGTCGCCTAAGATTATTGGCCTTCTTCTATATACACCAAAACGTTTCCATGGCGGACAAACCATAACCATATCAAATTTCATGGCTTGAGGTATTTAGCGTTAGTTAATACATCATTGGCAATTCTGACATCCTGATTTTGCCATTCTGCCCAGGGGTTAAGCGAACGAAAAATGCCGTTGATCTTCGCCCAGTACATGGCCCGGTCCATACCATAGGCGATGCCACGCAGGATGCGCATTTCATCCGCGATATGATTTAACATTTTACCGCGCTCGCCGGAATCCATCAAATTTTTCCCACCCTTAAGAACGAATGCGCTCACATCAGCCGCAAGTGTTGCCGCCCTTGTTTCAAAATCGCGGGCACCCTGTTCAGCAAAAAGCAACAATACCGGATCGGATTTGGCCAGGGTTATAGAGGCCTCCACATCGTTGACGATATCGGTTCCGCACTCTGCGATTTCCTTAATGGTCGTTAGGTTATTAATTACTGAAGCGACCTGGCTAAGTCCCTGATAGATTTTGTTTTGCAGGTCGTTTACGATAACAAGCTGGCCGGTAACGGCAAGCTGACCTTTTTGGATCAGGTCAAGTTTATTGTTGGTCGTATTTAACTGGCCGTTGATGACACCGGCGTTAATGGCAATAGCGGCTGATACTGCAGGGTCAACGGTTAAGGTTTGCGACATAGCTTTGCAAAAAGGCAGGCTAAGCAGTATAGCTGAAATTGCTAATTTAAAATTATAGATTTTCATTATGGTTGTTTTTGGTTAACCTGTGAAATAAAGGCAGGTAATGATTTTCCACTGTCTTTAAAATCCCCGATAAAGGCATCAAGGCCATCAGGGTAAGAACCGAAGCGGCTGGTGTAACTTTCCACGGCCGATTTCTCCGGTTTTTCTGTTGTATAAGTAAGGTATTGTTGCAGCGAAACTTCTACGCCGTAAACCTCTCCAACCGCGCCACGGCGGATATATACTTCTTTAAACCGCCCGCGATTTTCTGTGTTATCAAGCTGATTAATGGTAAATATTTTTCGGCGTTCGGTATCATTGATCGAAAGCAATGCCGCGATATCATTGTAGTTATCCTTGAATTTGGTTTGGTCCAGCAGGCAGATGGTATCGGAGTTATTGATGATGCTGTCTTTCACCACCGCATTTCCGATGATATCGCCCAGCTCCTGCGTAACAACAATCGCCTCTCCCCAAAACTTTCTAACGGTTTTATATAAGTAGAGTAAATACCCTGCCATAAGCGGGCTGGCGATGGCTTTCCACGCCTCTTCGACCACCAAAGCTTTGCGCCTGTTCGACCGGTATCGCATTTTTTGGATGAAGACGTCCATAATCGTCAGTGTGACGAGTGGAAAGAGCGTCCTATTTTCCTTAATGGAATCAATTTCATACACAATAAAGCGCTCAGTAAACAATGATTTATCGGTGTCTTCATTCAGTAACCGGGCAAACTCACCGCCTTTATAGAACTTTTTCAGGACATATTTAAACTCGTCAAAATCAAACACGATCTTTTCTTCGATCTTGATCTCAGGGATCTTTTCAAGGGCAAATTCATAAAAGGTATTGAAGCTTAAATCGCCATTTTTAGCAAAGAATGTGCTGTAGTAGGCTGAGATCACATTTGCGATTACATCGCGTTCCACCGGGCTTAGCGTTCCTTCAGCACCTTTCCAGGTTACCCCGATCAGCGTACATAGGAAATCTTTTTTTTCAATATTATATTCCGCTTCGGTGATGCGGAACGGGTTCATCGTAATGGGGTTTTTATCCGTGTAGGTGATATATTTCCCTTTATAGTAGGAACACAAGCCCGAATAAGAGTGTCCGGTATCCACAATCACCATATCCATGTTATAAAGCATGTATTGCTCGATGAGTGAATTCATGAAAAAAGACTTGCCGGAGCCACTGGGGCCGAGGCAAAACCGGTTTCTGTTATTAATCCTTCCGGAGCGCATTGGTAAGTCTGAAGGGTCTATACCAACGGGGATGCCCTGGCGGTCGGTAAACCTGACCAGGAAATCAGAAGGCTCGTCCTTTGGCAGGGATTCTTTAAAGAAAAAGCAGATAGCCGCATCACAGGTAGTCAGGAACCAATCGTATTCTTTTAATTCTACTCCGTTCCCTGGCAGGGCGGTACGAAAAAGTTCCAGTTGGTTGTAGGCATTTTTGCTCGGGATAATCCCTAACTGGAAAAGCGAACTCTCGATAAAATTGACTGCCTTTTGTATCGTGGCAACCGGTGCCGCCACCATAATATTAAAATGGCAATTGACCAGCAACTGACTTTCGCGGGCAACGTCATTCAGTAGTAGATCAATATCTTCTACGCATAATTGATTGGCAGGATCAGGGATACCGGCGTGCCTTTTCTTTTTTTGCTCCAGCTTTCGGAGCGTCACTACCTGGTTTGGTATTTCAATAACCTGGTTATAAACGATCACATCCACACCGGGCACCTTAAAGAGGAATGACAGGAAGTCTACCGGGAACCCGCGCATGCTTTCCTTATCATTTAATTCAATGTGAGTAGAAACATCGGGCGGCAGATCAATGCTGTCAATATTAACCAGGCTGATACAGCGTACCGATTTTTCTCCCATCCTGATCTCGGTTTCTGAGGGAGCAAGGTTATCAAGTACAATATTGGACCTGCCAAAGTCCATGCTGAGCAGTTGTAAAACCAACTGGTTCAACAGGCCCTCATTCAGTGCTTTTGGTGATGGTAGAATGTCCAACACCTTGCCGATAGCCTGCCTGAAATCACGCAATACACGTCCATCATAAACATAAAACGCGCCTTTTTTAATTTGGCGCGTAATGGTTAAATAGGTGGTAACTTGCAGACATTCTCGCCCGTCAAAATGGGCATTATACCGTTTTTGCAGGTATTCAGTGGCTGGCGGGCCTTTATAAGGGGAGCGGCTGATGATGTCCTGCTTTTGCAGGAGATAACCATCGCCTAATATTTTCACCACATTGATGAGCAGGTGGTGAAATTCATCATACCCTGCCGGGTAAGCAGAATAACGGATAACTGGGTTTACCAATTGAATGACAACTGAGCATTCGCCGTTAAGGCCGATGAGCAAATCGTATTCCCCATCTTTATCCACTCCTGCATAGGGAATGTTAAACAAGGTTTTTACGGCCATAATGATTAAGGATGTAAATGTTTGAGTTACGGCTTTTGGAATGAAGGCCGCCTTTTTGTTTGCTGGCAGTAAAGAGCAGACCGCCAACAATAAAGCCGATCAAGACCATGGCACCAAGCCACATATTGACAAGGGACATCGTTAAAGCACCAAATACAAGTCCGGTCAGCAAAGAGGCGATGCCCCAGTAAATGAACTTGCCTTTGAAGCCTTTGAATATAAGGGGCCGTTGCAGCCCCTTATATACAGGATACTTCCTGGCCATGATTACAAGCCGAAGAATGCTTTGATCACCAACGCGGAAACCACGAGAAAGACGCACGAGCCGCCCCACCCCATTAATTCCTTATTGATATCTTGATCACCGCTGTTCCACTTTGAATAGACACGGATGGCACCAACGATACCAACGATGCCGCCAATCACCAAAGTAATATTGGTTACGGGGGCTACGTAAGTTTTTAAGGTAGAGGTAGCTGTGTTCAAGCCGTTAACGCCGCTTTGCGCAAACACGGGAACGGAAAGGGCCAGCAATACGGCTGAAGCCCATAACTTTTTTGTTTTTGAGAACATTAATTTGGAGAAAAAAATAAAGGCGGAGATCTTTTAGAGCCTGCCGGGAGCAGGCCGGTTATGCTAAAAGAGCGTTCAGATCACGAACACGCCCCGATTATTTCACCCAAGATGGATGGCAGATTAAATACTGCCGATCAAATCCAATAAGGATTTGAACTTTGAAGAAAGTACAGACAGGAATCTTTTAAAGCTTCCAGGTAGGAAGCATTTAAGAAAAACAGGCAATCAGATTCCGAACAATGCCCGTAAAAAAGGACCCGACAGGATCATAAAAAAGGATGCAAAAAACCAGGCTGCTACAGCAGAATCTATCTGATCCTTACCCATCTGCCAGTTATGGTAAATTCTAAGTCCGCCTAACAAGCCAAATAAACAGGCCAGTACCATACAACAGTCAAAGGCGGAAAAGAAGGAGGAAGACAGGTCTTGTTGAGCCTGCTGCATTTCGGCGATGCCAGGTTGTGCAAATACCGTTGCGCCGAAAAAGCAGCAACAAACAAACAGGAGAAATTTCATTAATTAGAAGCTAACTGATTTTATGTACTCGACCGATTCCTCACGGGCGAGATTGAAAAGCTGTTTAAGGCTTACACCACCGGAAAAAGCAATAGAAGATTCCTTACCTGAACCGGTTATTTCCTCTACAAGTGATTTAATGGGATTGATGTCCTCCACAAAAGTGAGTTCATGTTTGTCAGTTCCAATTTCCCCGCGATTAGTTCGCAGATTATCCCAAAAGATGATTGCTACATAATATATCGAGTAGATACCAAGCAGCCAGATTGCAAATTTTAACCAAGTCATAATTCTGTGTTTTGAATAAATTGTTTGATGATAGTTTTGAGTTCCGGATTGGTCTCAAAAAGATATTTGACGGAGAAAGCGACCAATTTGGTGTTCTCCACACCGGTCGCCATTTTAAATTTGTTGATCAGATCGATTGTGTTTGCGTCAAAGCGGATATGTGCCATACTTTTATGATTGCTGTTGTCATAAGCAAATAGTGACCTGAGTACAGTTTCATGGACTAAAACAGTCTGCTGCCCTACCTTTGTTGGCTTTTCAAGTTTTTCAGCTTTAGGAGAAGGGAGAGGCGCTGTAGGTGTTTCATTAATTATATTTTCGGTGCTTTTCCAGCGCGAGCAGTCCCAAAGGATGATGACCGTATAATAGGCTGCATAGGTACACAGCATTCCGAGCAATAATTTTATCCGTGTCATAAGTAAGTGTTTTGAATAAATTGTTTGATGATGGTTTTGAGTTCGGGATGGGCCTCGATAAACTGCTTGACAGAAAAGATGACGAATTTGGTGGCATCCACGCCGGTCGCAATCTTGAACTGGCTCAGAAAATCCACTGTCTGTTTATCAAACCGATAATGCACCATTGTTTTATGATCACAATTGTCGTAGTCACGTAAGGCATCTATTATGGGCGGCACTAATGGCTTATTTTCTTTTTTCTTCGGCGTTCCGCTTTTTCCCACTTCTGTTTTTGATGGAGTTGCCTGTGCTTTGTCGCCCGGCTTTGTCATTTGTTCTCGAAGCTGGTCAGCTAATGATTTCATTTTTTCCATAAGCGGTCGGCAAATATTTCTTCAAAAACCGGGGTGATGATCCCATCAAGTGATAAAGGGGTCTGAAAGGTGGTAATGCGCTGAAAATCGATACGGTCAGGAATCATAGCGGAGATCTTACCGAACCTGGAAAGCTGTTCGTTTACTTCGCTCATGATCTCAAACTTGACATTTGCTTTGATACGGTTGGGAATAAAAACCACTTCTATTTTGGGATTGACTTTTTTAAGTACGACCGTAAACAACACCGTTGACTCAAATGTGAACTCGTCATAAGAGAACGGGCAGATCACCAGGTCGGCAGATTTAAAGACGGGGATCAGTCCGTCGTCATCGAGTTTACCGGGCAAGTCGATCAGCACTGCATCCTTTTTATTTTTCGTTAGAACTGGGATTAACAGGGCAAAACTTTCCAGGTTTGCCGGTAAAACATCATACGGTTCGTCGTTTTCCAGCACTTTGGCCTTTTCAAATTTCTGACAAATAGATTGCTGGTAATCCATATCGATGATGGTCACTGGCCAGTCTTTAGCCAGGCTCAGGTAGTTCCCTGCCAGGACTGTAAGCGTACTTTTTCCAACGCCGCCCTTTTGGTTGCCAAATAAACAGATCATAGTTCTTCATGGGTTTATCCCTTAGCGGGTGTTTGTTCTTGCTTTTTTTTGTCGCCGGCGCTTCATGCCAAGCACCTGCTGGTCGTCCACGTCATCAGAAATCATCACTGGCCTGATGTACACAGGTTCCGGTGCGTTTTCGGAGTAATAGGTGACGGCATCATTACTGAGATAATCAGGCAATTCTATTAGTGTTGGTTTAAACTCCTGCTCAACCTTGATATGCTCGTCCAGCAAGATTTTCAGATTTACAATTTCGCTTCCCTTAAAAACCTGCCTGGTTGCATGATCAATTACAGTATAACCATAGGGGGTTTTACCTTCGGAGGAGTGGAACATGAGGTCAATTCCATATTGGGAATGCATCAACGCTACGAATTCAGCGGTTCCTTTTTTTGCTATAAACAATTTCTTCAGTTCCACGATCCTTGCTATATCCGGTTGATAAGCATTTAATTTTTTTTGAAGCTTTTTCTCATCAAGGTAGTCTCTTCCAAGATAGCCCTGGTTTTCAAGGATCAGGTAGAACTGAGCTCTGGTGCTGAACCGGTATTGCATCGCGAAGTCATAACCCAATACCTTATTAATATTCCTTACCGCGCGTACCTGTTCATAATCCCTGTCTATTTGTTTACCGTCTTTTCCTACACGTGAGCTGACCAGGTGTACGTGATTATTCTCTGTGTCTTTATGGAAAACGATCAGGTAAGGTTGGTCGCCATATTTCATTTCTTTTAGCCACATCACCGCAGCTTTGGTTAATTCCTGCTTGTTATAGTTCCGGCCATTGGCTGAAATAACTGCATGGAATTGCGTATTTTTCATGGCCTTGTTTTGCCCAGCAATCATCAACAAATAATTCACCAGATCCTGCGGGCGCGGATTAGCCAGGGCCTGAATTGCACCGAAGTTGGCGATCAGCATCAGTTCACCGGTGCTGCGGTCTACCTTATTCGTATTATACTTTACCCCTGCAAATGTCCTTGATGGTCTTTCGAGGATATGGGCAATCATGTCTTTTGGCGTAATGTAGTAGTCGGGTAATCCGTTCACAAGTAGATCAGGAAATCAGCCAATCTTACAAACAATCGATCTCTGTGGGTGGAGAACCGGCGATCTTGAAATCTTACGATCAACGTAGCCATAGATATTAAAATCAGGTTATCCTACGATCTATCGATCACTATCTCTACCGATCTCCCAATCAACCGATCCAGCAATCTAATTACCATCCAATCTTACGATCTATAGTTCTCACTATCTGTAGATTTACTGGAGTGCTGCATTCTAATAAAAAATGTTTGGCTTATATGCCCATCGCTCGTATGATCTTGCGGAGGGAGATTTCAAATTGCTGTTGAATTTTGATATATTCTTCGAACAACCGGTTAAACTGGACGATAATTGTCGAATTTAGATGTCCTTG
Source organism: Mucilaginibacter sp. (assembly GCA_028287925.1). Taxonomy (GTDB): domain Bacteria; phylum Bacteroidota; class Bacteroidia; order Sphingobacteriales; family Sphingobacteriaceae; genus Mucilaginibacter. Next base: position 15,037 of record JAQBOS010000086.1, read on the forward strand.
CAGTTTTAACGTGTTGGCGTGTTTGGCCAGTTGGTTTATGTTATTGCCTATACGGCCCATCTCGGCCCCCGCACTGTCTAAATACCTGATCAGTTCCCTGGAGTTAATAACCGTTTTCTTTGCATCGGATAAAATCCGCATCCTGATCAAATCTGTTTTGGATACCCCCAACTCTTTTTCCAATTCAGTAACTTCCCTGAATTCCTCTTCAGTAAACCTGACGTTAATAAACTTGCTTCTCCTGCCTTTTTCCAATTTCGGCCTCCCAGTCAGCTTTTTAAAGTCAGCCATAGAAAAAACGAGTTGCGAAGTTTTTTTATCTTCCCCCGGAAGGGCAAGAGACTTTTTGTGAAACAAAAAGACATCTTGCCGTTGCAAAAGCAACGGAAATCCTGATTAATAATTTGGGATTTCTACTGTTAAATAAAAAGTTGGGGGGCTGTTCTGCCACTATCTGTTCCCTCGCTATTTTGACAAAATCTATTGGTTTCAGCCAAACATCTACCTTCCAAATGGTACACGTACTTTAGAGAAGAAATCATTCTTTTTTCCTTCCTCAGCTACCGGCAATTTCAGTTGTAACTTGATTTTTTGATTATAATCATTAAACCCTATATAAACAGATGAGCGGTCAGAAGCGTACGGCAAAGCCTTTAAAAAGTCGCGGGTTGCTGTAATACCACCTTTATCGCGGTCAAAAAATATATCCAGGGCAGAGAAGCCCATCGCTTTTTTAATCCCTTGTTGTAATAAGTTTACAGAATTCAGCACGATAATACTATGGTCTCCTTCAGGGTTTTCAAGACGCCAGCTTAAAAAGTCGATAAAGCCTTCGAATACGGCAGCCTTTTTCGGATGCCCAGGAATGAAAGTAATTCCCTTATGGCCTGTACATCCTTTAAAATACCGGTTCCTGACCTCCCATGAATTGTTCTCATTGAGCCACCCTGCAGCGAAATAATGTTTACGAACATCGTTATCATCCTCGGTATAATAATATACTTCACTGAGGTAAAATTTAGCGACCTCGAATACGCCACGACTTTTCAGATAATCAGTTATTGCAGGATGAACCCCTAATGGTTTTACCCGTTCAACAACCTGGTAAACTTTAGACGGTTTACGGGGCCGCATTACCTTTTGTTCAATGGGCTCGATGGAACATACCTGTTGGATTTTTTTGACAACTTCATTGAATCCTAAATTTTTCCAATAGGCCAAACCAAAATCGATGATGTTGCCTCCTTTACCCGCTCCATGGTCAAACCATACACCGAGGTCATCGTTTACACTAAAGGATGGATCAGTATCGTCATCCCGCAACATACTGATATACATTTTTTCACGACCCCGTTTGGGAACGGGCTGATACCCCAAACGACTTAACAGGTCTACCAAAGAGGCCTGCTCTTTAAGTTCTCTGGCGGTTAATAACTTATTCATAAATAAAAGATTTGAGTTAAATAGAAAGCCGGTTACCGGCAAAAAATAAAAAACACCGCATTTCAGAATTGCGGTGTTATAGCTAATGATAAGCTAAATGTACCGGCAGCGGGTATCGAGCCCGATAATTCGCTTCTGCCAGTATATATTTTCGGGATTACTCACGTCAGATCCTACGATCCGGGCTATTCACCTGCCTTCGCGTTTTCAGATTATTGCGGTTTTACGCTCACCTTCGCGAAATTTCCGGCTTCTCGCCGGATAATGCTTTATCCCCTAATGTCAAATAACGCTTGTTTTACAATCAGTTGAGCTGATTGATCGACTACTATTGTTGTAATCGTTGAAGCAAAGCAAGCGGAAATGGGGATGCGCATCCAGTGAAGGGGGGTGAAACAAATTTTTCACCCCCCTTGTAGCAGATGGCATTATTTTACTCGGTGAAAATATTTAATTAATTGAATTTAAGCGTGTTAATGCAGTTTATCAGCATTCATTATTTCGGCTAAACCTATTTCATGGCCTATACAAAATGCTGATAAAACACTTATGGAAGCATCAGTTTGCCCCCAACTCTATGTAGAAAACCTGGCGGTAATCTATCGCGGATAATTCAGCAAGTCTTTCCATGGAAAGCTTTTTTGGGGTGCTAAGACTTTTTGCCCTTAAGACTAAAAGGGCCAAACTGGGGAACAAGTAAGTTTATGAGAAACCTAATACTGGATTTAGACTAATCTTTGTTCGTTATCGCTTCCGTGAAGTTTTAAGTAGTTTGTTGGATAAGTAGCAAGTGAAATTTTCCCTGTAACTCTCACCAACAGTAAAGGATAAATTATTATTCATCCTAATCGTATTTCCCTCGATATAGTTGATGCAATCGGTCGAAATGATAAAGGCTCTATGAAACTGTTTAAATTCATTACGAGATCCTAATAGTTCCAAAATATCTTTGATTGTTAAATAAGCGGTTAGGATTTTATTGCTGGCCAAATGTATTTTAACATAATTGTGTGAACTTTCAAAAGCAATAACTTCTTTATATCCGACTTTGACTATTCGCAAATCTTCCTCTTTATTTTTAACAAGGAAGTATTCATCATCTTGGGACAATTCTGAAATCCTTACTGGCTTTTCATTTGGAAATAATCGATTGATCGTCATGGAAAATTTTCCAAAAGTGAAGGGTTTTAAGAGATATGCATCACCTTCCACTTCAAAAGCTTCAAACGCATACTTTGAATGGGACGTAATGAATATTAATTTTTTGGTTTTGTGCCTGATAGCTTTCGCTAATTCTATTCCAGACAAAAATGGCATATCGATATCCATAAAAATCAAGTCGATATTGTTTTCCAGGGTTACGCTTTCTAAAGCCTCAAGAGGGTTTTTATATATATCTACGACATTTAGTTTTGGGAGAAGTTCGATGTATTTTAGAATCGCATCAACAGAAAATTGTTCATCATCAATAATAATACAATTCAACATATGTTCTTATTGTTATGCCGATCAGAAGGTTTACCCATTTAGGCTGGGCAAACACTTCTCTTACGACAAAGTAAGTAATATTTTATATTAACCTGTAAATTTGTATAGTTAGTTTTATAATTGTTACGTAATTAACCTATTCTATATGAGGACTGTCTGGTAAATTTCTTCCTAAGCAACAATTTTGAAAGCCCCTAAAAACAACTAATTAACTAAATTAATCGTAATAAAGGTAATGCCCTCCTTTGTTACCCCAAAAGGAGTGTTTTCTACATAGAAAGGTTTGTTTTCTTAATTGATAAATAAATGCTGTAAAACAGCATTGTAAAATAGATAGCTGCCCTTGCTTAATTGCCCGATATAATTGTCCCTAATTAAATATTGCCCTATCTGTGATCATTCGATTCGGATAAAAAAATATCATAATGAATAGTGAGCTACTATGATAAAATTACGGATTTTGTGCAATTAGTTTCTTTTATATGAATATAAATAAATGCATTATCATAGATGATGAGCCTTACGCTATTGAAGGACTTAAAAATTATATCGGCTCAATTCCAAATTTAAGCGTATTTAAATCGTACACTGATCCGGTGCAGGCACTAATCGAACTGGCAGCTTCTGACATGGTTGATTTAATCCTTTTAGATATAGACATGCCTAAAATAACAGGGATTGAGTTATCCAGGGAAATCAGGCAAAAAACCCGTAAACTGGTATTTACGACCTCCTACACCCAATATGGTTATCAGGCATTTGAAGTGGAGGCGGACGCTTACCTGCTAAAGCCATACACCTTGTCCAAGTTTGCTGCTACAATTTCAAAATTGTTTCCAAAAGAAGAAAAGTTTAGGCTGGAAGGTAACGTAACTGATGATTATTTTTTTGTCAAGAATAAGGATGACCATTTAAAAATCGTAAAAATCAGGTATGACGAAGTGATCGCGGTGGAAAGCAAACAAAATTATGTCATGATCCATACGCCAACCAAAAAAGTTCTCACCTATATGTCGCTTACTGAAATTTCCAAAATTTTCAGACCCGTTCGGAAATTTGAGCAGTTTCAGCGCAGTTTTATTATTGGTAAAGATCACATCGATTCGATTGACGGCAACACAATCAAAATGGTCAATGGTCTTCAGATTACTGTTGGCGAATATTTCAGAAAGGATTTTTCGACATTTTTATCGGAAAAACTTATAAAGGCAAGGCGTAAAGAATGACGCCTTTGCCTTTATTAAAACGTTAATTTGAACGACCTGCATTGAAAACACCAGTTTTCGTCATGGTTATCATGCTCGTTGTTGGGTCTGTCCCCTCTGTTTCAGTAACGTTTTTTAACGAGTTTTGGGGTTTGTACACAAAAAGTGTAGTGTCGGGGATCTTAAAATGTTTCTGTTTCATAGCGTTTTTTTATGAAACTTATATTGAATTTTAACCCGATAAAAAATAGTTATACAGAACTATATTTTTTCTATTTAGAAAGGGCGACTATCATGAAAAGAATATTTTCCAGTTGGTTCAAAAAATACAGGATTCATATATTAGTATGGATAATATTTATTTTATATGAATCAATTACAATAGGCTGGCTACTTGGCGTGTTCGGCAATCCAATAACTTATGCTGCACATTATATTATTATTATTTCCCTCTTTTATTTTCATGCCAACTGGTCAATGCCCTGGGCACTGACTAACAATAAAAGGATACTGTGGAAGGTCCCAGCCATCTTGGTGCTGGAAATAGTGGTATTTATTTTAATATCTTTTTTTACTGATAAATTATTGATCATTACCCATATTCTGTTTAACAAGGGCCCTCTGATACTAAACCTTCAATATAGCTTAAAAACATTCTTTAGAGACCTTTATTTTATTGGATTTTCTACAGGCTATTACTTTCTACTTACTTATAATAAGGAAAAAAGGAAGACAAATGAACTTGAAAAACAGCGATTAAAAGACATTATTTACCAGCAGAAATCGGAGCAGGATCTAACCAAGGCACAAAATGCATATTTAAAAGCGCAGATAAACCCGCATTTTTTATTCAACACATTAGACTTTGTTTATCACAATATTTTGACCTTATCGCCAAATGCAGCGGACACAATTATCACATTATCTGAGATGATGCGTTATGCAATAGATTCTGATAAAATGGGTGATTTTATTCCGTTAGGAGATGAAATAGATCAGGTTGAAAATCTTGTGTATTTAAACCAGATCCGGAAGAACCATGAGTTAGGTTTCATTCTGGAATACGAAGAAAATGTCCGGCAAATCTATCTTACTCCTTTAGTCCTGCTGACAATTGTAGAAAACATCTTCAAGCACGGCAACCTTACAGAAGACGGACATAATGCATTAGTCCATGTTTATTTGAAGAATGAAACATTTTTTATTGAAACGGACAATTTGATTAACCTTAGAACTAAAGGAGCAGGCAATAATAAAGGCATGAGTAATACAGAACAAAGATTAAAATATGCTTACGGAGATAATATTTTATTTAACTATTATTCTGACGAATCAAGTCATTTTAAGGTTCAGTTGAGTATTCCGCTGAAACAGCTGAAATACCCCGGCGAGCCTTTAATATTTTTACCAGATACTGATATATAATCGCCTCGTGAATTCGCTGGTCGGAAATAAAAAGCCGGTTAATGTGCATATGCAGTAAATCTGCTGTCAGATTTATTTTGTCAGTATTGTTATCGCATTGATTCATGATTTCGACAAATTCAATTTCATAGCGATCATGCAACTTGTCTAAACCAGGTACAATTGTAATCACTAAAGATTCTTTATGCCTTTGAAACGATTGATTTATTTTTTTGAAACTTTCCTGGTTCATACTTAATTCCTTTTTAAAACTATCTGCCATATTGGTGACAAACAAAATTTGAGCGTTAATCTCTTCAAAACAACTTTCTATCAATCTTTGCATAGTTACCAGGGTAATAGCATAAAGTTGTACTGTTGAATATTTCTTCGCCAATAGGGATAAAATCGCTCTGCTATCAGTATAGAAAAACCCTTCAACCAGGCTAATCCGGCTCGAACCGTACCGCTGGACTTCGCGTATATATGTCCTTATTTGTATGTCTGAAATTAATCCCGATAAAAAATCTTGTTCCAATAAAGAATTAAGCCGGTTGATGAAAAGATACCCCTGAGATATTTCTTTTAATTGCACGCGTAATCGGAGGTGTGGCTTAGGATCGTCATAGCGGATAAAAAACCATTGCTTAATATTTTGCCTGCCCTCTTTTAAAAACACAGCAACCTGGTTAAGTAAGACGGCGTTTCTTCGGGATTGATGGCAATAAATTTCGAAATACAGCCAGTCGCTTCCTGGAAATGATATGCTTTTGACTGGATGATTTTGTTCCTTACCATTTGCAAAGTTTTGAAGACCCGAATAAACTCTATTTTCATGGCCGTAGTTTAAAATATATTCGGCCACATATGGCTTTCCTTTATCATCTTTAATAGATACTTCCTTTGATAATAAAGCTTCAGAAATATACATATACTTTTGTTGATTTTGACGGCAAAAGAGCAAAAACGCAATCATATCGGTTGCTATTTTGGGGTCAAAGCAAAGTGTCTGGTCTGAAAAGCCTGTTTTAAAAAGAGAATTAATACCACATTTCTGTAGCCAGTTTCCCAAAATCGTCAAAGCTTTTAGTGGCTCATCACCATCATTGATTTTCAAGATGTCCGGCGGGACTTGCCACATGGCTGGGGAAACAATTATATTTTTATATACTACCCTCGGATAACGATCCAGGTTGGGAAAAAATTGCTGAATCTTAAAACTCAGGTCGGATCTGATCCCCTGGTGCTGGAGATCACAAAGAAACCGGTAGACTGCAAGGTCTGAACGGGTATAATTATAGGCCGATGGAATTCGTGGAACGAGTCTTTTACCAAACTTCTTTGACCAAAGTATAACTTCAGAATTCCTGACGCCAACCAGAATATCTTCAAAATGAATTGGGGAGGGGTCGTTTGACCAGGTTAATATAGGCAGTTCGTATTTATAAAGCTGCTTCCGGCGGTTTACATTATCAACTTGTTTTTCCGCCTGATATGCAATGTCAAAAAAAAGTATTTCTGGGTTTGCTTTCTCTTCTAAAGACGAGATCTGCTGACCTAATTTCTCAAGTTCCGGGCTGGCGATAGTAAAACGACCTATTAGTGCGTTCGCTGTACAGCCCCCTAAGCTTACAATAACCGGTTTGTCGCCATAGAAATGTAGCATGACACTAAAACTGTTAGGTAGTGGCAATGAACTCTCGGTTTTAGTGTTTTCAAATTCCTCTAACCGTATGTCACCATTTTTCATTAAGGCATTCAATAAAAAAAGATGTAATTTGGTGTAGGATATCTGTAATTCCTGGCGATCCTTCTCATTTACTGAATCTAAAATATCTATCAGCTCCTGATCGCTCAAATGATTGCCAAGGTTGCCATAGCCAATCCCGATTTCCGGGTCCATTGCAATAGTGAGCGGAACTGCAGCAAGTTCAAACTTTTTAAGGAATGCGTTGCGAAAATCACTTAATTGACTATTTCCTGAAGTGGGCAAATTCAAATGTAAAAGTTTGACCAACTCAGAAATATCTTTGACTTTCCTGCTATTAAGACCCCCAGATAATAATTTACGTTCTGAGATAACGTACACTTTGTTTGATGTCTCCCGTTCAATTTTTAACCGATCAAAATAATCGTCACCAGTTATATTTGGAAGCAGTTCTGTTAACAGGAGTTGAAGACTTAATAATTGCTCAAGCAGAATGTTAAGGTCCTTTACATTCAGTTGGTAATTGGATTGCATGTATCCATAAACTTCCTGTTTATTTGTTTTTTCCTTGCACAGCCTTAAAATACCGGTAAGTTCTGGGAACTCCATTACTGAAGTCATTTCAAAACATTCATTTTTAAAACGGATAAAACGTATTTCATCGCCGACTGTGTAGACTGTGGAGTTTGTTTGAAACCATGATGAACATTTAACAACTTTGCTGAAATCTTCAATGTATTTATCCTTTTCCCCCCAGTCTATAAATTGTTTGGCAAAAATATTTTGATTCAATATCAAGGGGGAAGAATCTTCTTTTGAAAACGGGATAGGTGTAAATGCAGCGAAGCCACCAAAAGGCGTTGCTCTATATTTTGCTCTATTAAAATATTTCCAAATGGAAAAGCCTATTTTTTTATTGGCTGTTTCTATTGAAGGAAAATCAATATGTTCAATGGTCTGGTAAAAAGAAGGTGAAGCCTCACTGATAAGAGTTTTTAGTTCCTGCCATTTTTCTTCTATGGTATCATCTACGCTGAATACAGGCGTCCGGCAAATAACTATATCCAACAAATTCAACTTCATAGTAAATTTCCAAACAAGCCGGAATGGGATTCGCTCCGTGACTTGACCCTGTTTTATTTCTTCAAAAGAATGATTATTTGATGTTCTAACTCACTGTTTTTTATACAATGGGCCAATTTCGGGACAGAAAGGGGGGAATTCGGGAGATATCTACCTTACCAATTGGTAAACGATATTTAAACAATAGTTAATTTTATTCAATTTTATTTGGCCCCTACTTTACCAGAAAGTTGAAAGCGTCTCCAGTGCTTAATATTAATAAGAAACTCGTGCTTGGATGGATAAAAAGGGAAGGTAAAATTGAGTGTTGTTGTAAATTTTCTACATCTATCTATGATAAAGGCCGAAGCAGTTGATCAAACAACAGTAATAATAATATTAAGAGGTGTATTTAAAGATACTCCAAATGTAAATTTCATTTTGGGTATGGGTAAAAAAATAATACACAAGGCGCAGCCATATTATCAGTTGAAATTTGGATATACGCTATTCTTCTTGAAACGAGGCCCGGACAAATAATTCACGATTATGCTGGTATTCGGAACTCAAATTCATATTGTCACTGCTATTTTTATCGGACTTGAAATTTTGATGTTCATATTTAATTTGGCCAGTTACTTCTATTGGCCGAACGATAAAAATCGTGGCTGGTACTTATTATTATTGTTTTTGATGCTGCTATACAACATCACATGCGGCCTTTTTCCTGATCCCCAATTTAACATTCCCCTGAACGTACAGGAAATGATCGCCTACGGTACTGGTTTCCTGATGGCTTCCTATTTCCCATTCTATTTTTATAAGGTGTTTGATTTGAAAAACCTGCGCTGGCATGCACTTATTGGAGTACCTCTATTCCTGATACTTCCTTATATAACCTTCTTTGTTATCTGCTATTCAATTAATGGCAAATTACAGTTAGACATCCGTTATGGTATGGTTGTTCCTTTATTTTATGGGCTTGTCCTACTTAAGGTTATCTTCGGTTCTATCCGGGAAAAATATAAAACAGATCGTGATAAAAACCAATACATTGAGGAGGTAGCAGTGTATTGTGCTATCAGCCCCTGGGCGGCTTTGGCTTTTTTCGAAATGGTAGAAGAGAGCCAGTTGACAGAGATCGTTTGCACAAATTTTGGCATCCTCCTAATTTCCGCCCTGTTTTTGACAAGATCGATCAGTAATGCGCGACAAGAGTTTGATAAAAAACAAAATGTGCTGAATATTGATGGAATTAGATCGGAGGAATTTTTGGCAAATTGTGTGCATCACGGCTTGACCAGGACAGAGATTCTAATAGTTCAAAAAATATACAAAGGCATGAAGAATATCGAGATTGCCAACACCATGTTTATATCAGAAGAAACAGTAAAAAAGCATATTCAAAACATTTTCCGAAAAACAGCGGTTCAAAATCGGTCAGCATTGATTCATAGGCTTCAAAATCATCGTAAGTGTTTAATTTGAGCCCATTTGTCATTAAAAATACCACTATTTAGTAATGCCAAATCCCTGATTTGAGTATTTATCTCGCCTTGCGTCCAAAGTAACTTTGCCTCAGTTTAAACTACCTATTGGGAACAACCAGGCACTTAATTCCAATTATTTTTAATAATTATTATGCAGAAAGACACATTATACAAGGTTCTTTTTACCAAGAATCAATTACCTAAAGAATTGAGGTATGAGGTAAATAGAAAGAAATTAACCCAGTTTATTGATTCCAAAATTGGATTTAGTCGTCATAGGCGTCGCCAACTCATTTTGAATACAGGACAAATTGCAGATCATATCTATTTTGTTGAACATGGAATAGCAAGGGGTTTTTATTATGACAAAATGGAGAAGAAGGAGCAAACCGTAAGTCTTTGGGTTGAACAATCAATTATAACTGAACCTAATAGCTTCTTTAAAAATACACCTTCAGAATTGTATATAGAAGTGTTACCTGGTACCCAATTAATTTCACTTTCACGACAGCACTTGATGGAAATATATAAGAAATTTCCATACACTACAATCTTCACCCAATGTTTAACATTACAATACGTTACGTATCACACCAAAAGGACGCACGACCTAATCAGTCTCAATGCCTGGGACAGATATATAGACCTGCTTAAAACCCATCCAAATATAGAGCAAAAGATTTCCAAAGATATAATTGCATCATACCTCGGAATTACACCACAATCACTTAGCCGTTTGATTAAAAACAATGGCTACTAACCAGTCAATATTGACTTGAAAATCTGTATCAATTGATAACTCATTTCTGAACAAATGGTAAGTGATTTCTGAACCAATGCTTACACTTTTTAGGAATGTTCGAACGTACCTTTATTTCAATATTTAACCAATAAGAAACAAGCCATATTAACCAATGGGAAACTTGATTTATATAATGGAGGTAGGAACCAATCAAAAAATAGCGATGATCATAATCATTGCATCACTCTTGATTCAAGTTATACTTATTTGCATTAGATCCTATTTTCGTTACTACCCGGTTTTATCCGTAATAATTTTAGATTATTTGTTTTCACGAGAAATAACTAAAAACAATAATATTCACGACCGCAAATTTGCTTTGTTTCCGGGTAGCTCCAGGCAGCGATTACAAAAAGAGTAAAACTACCTATAGCAGGTATTTTTACTCGGGGTGCTCACCTAAGAAGCTAACTCAAACAACCTTACAATTAGGTTATTGAGTAATCAAAATCGATGGTAAAATCAAACACTGTTTATGGAAAGTATGATTTTAAAAAAAGGTAGGGTTCAGCTTTCAGAGCTTGCAAAGGAAAGGCTAACTATATGCATTCGTTTTGTTTGTATGTTTTTATTCCTCTATGCAGCATATGCCAAAATAATTGATCATGACCGTTTTTTAACGGGTTTATCAAATGTGCAGATCGTTAGTGCTATTGCGGTTTACATTTCCTGGTTTGTTCCAATAGCCGAAATCATCATTTCCTTTTTATTACTGATTCCACAGACCGCTAAGTTAGGGCTTTATGGATTTATTGGTTTAATGACCATATTCATTGGTTATATCATCAGTGTTCTGCTTTGGGAAAAATACCTTCCATGCCATTGTGGCGGAGCCATCGAAAAGTTAAGCTGGACACAGCATATATGGTTCAATCTCGCATTTATAATAATTGCCATAATTGCTCTCCGACTTTCTAAGTCAAACAAATCTTAAATAATTACAAAAAATGAAAAACGTAAAACAAATAGCCTTTGGCCTGATTATAGGTTTAATGGCAATCGGGTTTAGTGCATTTACCAATGCGAAACCAAACAAGTCGAAATTCACAACATTTTATTACGGGCTGAACCATGCCGGTGATACCTATATTAGGTCTACAACTAATCCAGCATCAGGTTGTCACACTGCTTCATTACCTGATTGTGTGATTAGCTATCCTGCCGATAAGGGAGCAACGCTTGACCCCAATTCTTTACCTACAGGATCAACTGTAGTTAGCGGCCCAGGCTGGGTAAATCCATAATTGATTTAAAAGGTTGCGACCTCACATGAGATCGCAGCCTTTTTTACTATAGATTACTTTCAATTAATGCTATAAAATCTTTTTTACTTCTTTCATCGAAGGGTTTAGTAGGATTGGCAGATATGACATTTCCATCCTTGCCTATGATGAGCATACTTGGGAATTCTGTAAACTTATAATGGAGAAAAAAGGTGTCGCGTTGCCCCAAACCTGTTGTCCGGGCATAAATCGAATGTTTTGTTCCATATTTCCCCAATTTAACACCGGCTTCAAAGGCTCTATCTTCAGTTTGTACGCCATTGACATTGAGGAAAACCACATCTTTTCGGGATTTGAAATATTCTGCAATAGGATCTAATTTTTCTGACAATGCAATACAAGGTACACATCCATTTTCATAAGTTTTTAAGATTACTACCTTTCCTTGAAAATCATCCAGTTTGATCGCTTGTCTTTTTACCCCGATAAAACTAAAATTATACGCTCTTACTCCCGGTGTTTTTGCCTGTTCTATTTGTTGTAAAAGCCTTCTGCTGTCGGCATCCCTTACAATTGATATAGCCTCTGGTAAGAGTTTCATTGAGACAGGATCTTGTAGTGCTGCTTCCAGAAAACAAAACGGAATTAATTTATCTTTTAGTAAGCCTTGATATTCGCTTTTGATGTTATTATAAATTATTGTAACGGGAGCTAATTGGCTTTTCGACCTAATCATGGCTACCGTTTTATTTAGTTCAAAAACATATTGAACATACATGTATGAATTTTTAATCAGGAACGGATCTATTATGACAAATCCATTTTGCTGGGTTATCAGAAAGTTTACTTCCCGTTTGAGATTATTCAAATAAGTGGTATCCGGGAAATAATACGGTAGAGTTATTCTGTTTAAATAGTCTTTGTTTATAGCGCTCGCGGTATTGGTTCTTAATAAGTCTTTAATTCTGTTATCGTTCAGGGAGGAGTCTTTATTCAGAGAATCGAGGGATAGAGCCATATGCCATATGGCCCGTTTTTTATTATCAACCATCATTTGGAGCAGTGAATTGCTATCCTCCGATTTTAATAATTTTAAATCTGAAACGATTAACTTTCCCGCCCAGTGCTGAAAATTCAATTTTTCACTTCCTAAGCCGGAAAATCGTACATCATTCTCATGTGCGATATCCATAAAGATACTATCGCCCCTCGCAATCATAAACTGATAAAAAGTCACTGACCGGATCATCCTGGCGCCTACACCTACTAAGTCGAAATAACTGATATCATTTTCGGGTTCTATGGTCACGCTGAATTTCCTGTTTTCTATATGGAGCGGTATTATTTTACAGGATTCCGGATTTTCCCGATTATAATTTGAATAGAATTCAATATAAGGGCCATTCGTGGCTGATCCAATTAAAGAATCAGAAATCTTCCCTGAAATTATAATTCGGTTGGGAACAATTTTTGTTACACTTTGCGCTAAACTGTTTAAACTGCTTAAAAGCAAAAAAACGCTTATCAATTTTTTCATTTTATCTAACATTTTGTTTAATGCCGCTCAGGCTAATTTCATCATCTGGAATTGGGAAAACATAAAGCGACGAATTTGGAGGTAGGGTATATACAACGCCATTCAGGTTTCTCTGTAATGTAATTTTCGCTCCGTCTCTATTATATCTTTTCAGATCAGACCATCTCAATGCTCTCCATACCAATTCCTTTCTTCTTTCTAATAAAATCCGAATTAAGGCATTTGCCGCATTGGAAACCGTAAGAGGAGTGTATGATCCTGTTTTATAGCGGCTTACTAATAATTGATTTAAGACGGCGACTGCTGTTTGGGTATCATTACTTCGGGCGGCACATTCCGCTTTAATAAGCATAACCTCGTCAGTAGCTAAACCTGTAAAAGCATAAAAGCCACCACCAACATATCCACGTTTTAGATTATAATTGTTAAGGCTGTTTTTCTCAAAAAAAATAGGTAGTCTTAAATCACTTTTATTATACAGCTGTATTAAATTCGTATCCACCCCCAAATTTGTATAGTAATCGGTGTAGCCTGTTGTTGCATCGTAATTATAAACCTGAGTTGAAAAAAATATTGTTTCTTCTGTGGTATATGAAAAAGGTGTTTCAGTTGTGGTGTCTACTTTGTTGTAATCAATTATCGTATTGTATTTCTTTAAGCATTCGTTCGCTGCGTTACCTGCGTCCGTGTATTTTCCCATGTACAGATATACTCTTGCAAGCATGGCATATGCGGCGGATCTGGAAGGCCTGTTCGGATTGGTTTTGGAAATGTCATTATTAAGGAGGCTTACCGATAAGTTTAAATCAGCGATAATCTGATCGAACGTCTGTTGAAGGGTCGAACGTTGAACTGTTACGTCTATACCGGATGACATCCGCAGAGGTATTCCTAAATCTGTTGTCGCTGTTCCCTGATTATAAACGGGGGAAAAATTACGTGCGAGATCAAAAAAAGCATAGGCGCGAAAAAACAGAGCTTCGCCTGCTATATTATTATATTGAACTTGATTAGCCGCATTAGTGCCAATTGTTTTAAGTCCATCCAAAACGCTGTTTGCATAAAATACAGCTTTATAAACCTGGTTCCAATCGGGCTGATTTGTTTCCCCTCCATATAAATCTTTGTTCCATAAGTATGCTCCTTTATAAGTTAAGTTATTTAAAGCATCAAAGTCACTTTGGCTAACAATGAAATATTCATCGGAAGACATCTGCGGTAATGCGCCCGTTTGATTTAGTGCTGTGTTATTTTCAAGCAACGCCTGAAAACCATTCAAGGTCGTCGGATTTACAATGTTAGAACTTGGTTTTGCATCTAAGAAACTCTTTTTACAGGCTCCCAAAAGGAGGGCCCCTAAGAATAAAATTATAATGTGATTTTTCATAAAGAATCATTTAAAAGTTTGTGGACAATCCAATTGAAAGTGTTTTGGGATTTACAAAAGCAGAGTAGAGGTAATCCGGATCGAGGCTTTGTTTGGTAGCTTTCCAGAGTATTCCAACATTATTCAAATAGGCATATATCTGCAGGTTCTTAAAAATCGGTTTGCCAATTAAGGATTTGAAATTGTATGACAGGCGGACATCCTGTAACCGGATATTATCAGCCTTCTCCACTAAAGTGCTTGAGCCTTGAAAGAAAGCATTTTGTGCACTATTAAGGGGGTAGATGAGCGCCGGAATATTTGTTTTTAATTCATCACCAGGCACCTGCCATCTTTTATCAAAGTCGGCGTAGCTATAACCATAACTGCCAAAAGCATTGCTTCCCGAAAAAACATTAGCCCTGCGAAAATAATAGTCAAACTTATAAACGATGTTAATGGAAAGTTCAAAGCCGACATAAGTAAAACTGTTGCGAAACGATCCGTAAATTAAAGGGGTCGCCGAACCGTTATAGGTTAGATTTGAGGCATCTGTAGAACGGGTTATGCCGGTAAAATTTTCGCTAATAATACCATTTAACAAGCCCTGTGGTTTCCCCTTATTATCTAAACCTCTAAAAGGATAGCTGAATATTGCATTATAAGGGTATCCCTGGAGCGGATTTGCATAATTTCCAATGATTATCTGCGCGTTATTAAGTTGCTTTACTTTGTAATTGGTAACAATATCTTTTGTATAACTGAACAGAAATGTGCTTTGCCATCTTAGTTTTGAATTTCCAATACTGTTTTTGTTAAAAACAAAATCTACACCAGTGGTCTTTGTATCAGCGGCATTGCCTTTAAACTGTGTTATACCGGTCTGTGGCGCAATTGGACTATTTGCAATCAGGTCGATCCCATTTTTGATATAATAATCCAGATTACCGGAAAATAGGTTGTTTTTTGTAGCGTAGTCAATCCCAAAATTAATATTTCTATCCTTTTCCCAGCGCAAAGAAGGATTGGGAGGATTAATGATGTTCGTATATTCAGTATTCCAGAAATTAGCACCGCCATCCTGTGCAGTAAGGTAGGCTGATGTTGTTTTATCTACATTTCCGTTATAACCATAAGTAACTCTCAATTTTAAAATTGGAAGTGGGTCAAAGTGATAAAAACTTTCTTTGTTTATGTTCCACATTAAACCTGATGACCATAAAGGAACACCTTTTTGATTGGTACTAACCCCAAATATGTTTGATTCATCGCGCCTGGCACTTGCCGAGAAAGTGTATTTACTTTTAAAAACATACGAAGCATTGGCAAATGCTGATCTTGTTCTGTCAATAGTAAAGTTTTTTGAATTTAAATATGGAATAGTAGCAGAGTTATAAGAGCCAAAGTACTCGGGGAAATAATCAATATTATCAACAGGAAGTGATGAGTCTGTCGAGGGGTCAAAGCCATATAGAGTATTGGCAATTGATGACGACTGGTAGTCTTTAATTTCTACCCCTGCAAGCACATTTAAATCATGTTTGTCGCCAAATTTTTTCGCATAATTAATTTGAGCCCTGCCGTAACTTGAGGTGTAACTGCTGTTGCTTGTATTATCGATTCCACCGGATGGAACCGGGCTTGTAACATTCCCGGAGGTTGGATCTATTTGGCTAAATGAATTGATTAGATTTCTTGCGTAAAACGAATTGGCGTCATACAGCTGATTGTAATCACTAAGTCCTCTCTCATATTGGTAATAGATACCAACATTTAGGCCCTTCAAAATTTGGTAGTTTAGATTTGTATTTAATTTGTAATCCGTAAGATTCGTGCTCGTGTTATTGGTATTTTCATCAAGCGGACGATAATTCCAGTCAAGCAGGTTACCAGTTCCTGCAGTATCGGTGTACTGCTTTCTTAATCCGGTACTTTGAACCACCGTAAGATGATTTCCATTTGCATCCGCTAACTGTTCATAGGGATATAGGGGTTTTGTATAGGCATTACCATTGTTTTTTGTTTTGCTTGTTACTAAAAGTAAGCCAACAGTTAGCTGCAATTTATTTTGGAGCAGATAGTATTTATTATTAGCATTCAGCGTAAACCTATTATAACTGCTACCGGCAATGTTCTGCAAATCTTTATCATATCCTGCTGAAACATAATAAGTATGTGTTTTACTACCACCGTCTATACTTAACGCGTATTGTTGATTGAACGATGGTCGATAAATATATTTTTGCAGGTCATTTCGTACATCAAGTGTTTTTAGCCGATTAATTTGCGCTGCAGAATCTGCTGTAGAGATTTGGACATTTCGCTTTTGAAGCATAATAGCCACAGCGGGCGATATGGTACTGTACCCATCATTAATGGTGTTATTATAGTACCCTCTATTAAATAAATATTGTTCAAGTCCAATGTAATCGGTGGAACTTATTTGCGACTGATAATACAAATTCGGGCGGCTGGAAACAGTCATACTGGCATTAAAGGAAATGTGAACTTGATCGCTGGGTCTGCCCTTTTTGGTAGTTATAACTATCACTCCATTTCCGGCTCTAACACCCCATATGCTTGCAGCCGCGGCATCTTTGAGTATTGAAATGCTTTCTACATCATTTGGGTTAATGTTGGTAATATCTCCATCGTATGGAAAATTATCAACTACAATTAGTGGGTCAGGATTTGCAAATATGGTGCTTCGCCCTCTGATACTTATAGTCGCATTATTACCTGTACCTAAACTCTTATTAAAAATTAAACCACTCGTAACACCATCCAACCTATCAAGTATATTTGTACCTACTCTTCGATTTATTAAAGCACTATCTATTAACACAAAGCTTCCCGTTGCTCGCTCTTTAGGTAAGGTTTGATATCCTGTTGAAACAATACTAACTGCATCTAATTTGGAATCATCTGTTTCCAACACTATTGTCAAATAACCTGAATCATCCGCAATCGCAATCTCTTTTTTTATAAAACCGATAAAAGAAATCTGCAGAATTGAATTTGGAGAAACATTATCAAATGCGAATTCTCCATTTTTGTCGGTTATCGTAAGTTTATTTTCACCCTTTATCCTGATCGTGGCTCCCTGAAGAGCCTGCCCGTTGGTATCAGTGACTTTCCCCTTTAATGGTATTATTAATAAATGCTTATTTTCAGCAGGCAGCACCTTAAGTTTTGGAGCGTCATAACTGATTACAATTTTATCGTCAATAACCCGAAATGTTAATGAAAATGGAGCCAACAATTGTTTCAATACCTCTTTTAGTGGCTTGTTTATAGCATGAATGCTAACAGAATTAAGGATAAACTCTTTAGAGTTACTATAGATGATCGCTACGGATGCTTTTGCTGAAATTTTATCTAAACCCTCCTTTAGGCTTATTTTATCAAAGCTTATCGTAATCCTTTTTTCGAGGTCTTGGGTGTTTCCTTTTGCTTCAGCCATTGAAGGAAGATTTGCGAAACTATTTATAAAAATTATCAACAGAATCATTTTGATTGTTCGGTAAATGGGTAATGTTTTTATCATGTTTGACGTGTTTAATTATTTTATTGGTTTATTTAATTAGTCAAAAAGCTTTAGGACAGGCAATAGGAAGTCCATAATGCAAGAGTTCTATCTTTTGCAGTGCCTTTATTCAAGTACTTTAATGAATTGATTGCTCGTTTTTGAGCAGGATATTTTAATCTATGTTTGAGGTAATTTGCGTATGAATTTCATTCTTCGCATCCTCCTTTCAATATGTATTTATCCTTTTTAATGACGACTTTAGCATTTATTGCAGCTGCCAGTTGTTCCAATACAATGTTTACTGGTCTATTGGTATTAAATTCACCATAACACAGGCAGTTCTTTGATTTACTTTCTATTTCAATTGGAATCTTGTAATATCTTGAAAAGTCACCTACTACGTCTTGAACAGGTGCCCCATCGTAATTTAATATACCATCTTTTCGACTAAGCATTTGACTGGCATTCGGATAATTTATGCTTATTAGGCTGCCATTTATTTTATTAAATTGGCTTTGATGATTTGGTTTTAGAACTACCGTTTGAGGGCCTACATTCGATAATCCCTTTGCAGTAACTTTTACAATGCCTGTTACAACGGTGACTGTACTATTTGTTTGTGCTTTAAATGATTGGATATTGAAAGATGTACCTACTACGCGGGTATCCATCCGTCCACTATGAACAACAAACGGATGCTTTTTATCTTTTGCGACTTCAAAAAAAGCTTCGCCTTCCAGTTTTACCTCACGTAGATTTCCTTTTAACTGATCTGGATATTCGAGAGAACTGGAAGGACTAAGCCATATTTTTGTTCCATCAACCAAAACCAGGGTCTTTCGTTCGCCTTGTTTGGTGTTTATTGTATAGAATTTGACTGGGTGTATAGCTTTCTTAATTTCCCACTGGAAATAGTTTATCATCAACCCACCAGCTCCAATTATTAAAAACCAGACTGCACAAATCTTGGCCCATTTGTACAACCGTGAATTTTTAGTAGTAGATAGTTCTCTACTTTGCGTTAAATCTTTAATTAAGTTAGACCTTGTAGTTGCTATTACAGTATCAATATTGGGGTGATCTCTTTTGTCTATTTCGGTGAATTCTAATTCTGTATTGATTAAAGCGCGTAATACCTCTTCATTTTCAACAATATCAAAATACCTCAATAATCGTTTGATCTCCTCAGGCGTACACCCACTTTCGAGGTATTTTACAAAAAGGTCGGCAATATCTAATTGATTTTCCAATGTTGTTTTTTATTCCATCATGCTGCAATTGAAAATCAGGTCTGCTGATAAGAAAAATAAATAATTTTTAAAGAGAAAATGGAGTAGGATTATTTTTTATGTAAAATAATCTGTTCTATTATTAACAGAATTGAAATCCCGTTGTTAAGTTGTAAATATTGTTTTAAAGCTTTATTGGCCTTTACGATGTGATCTCTTATTGTAGAAGTGGAGATTCCTAATTCATTGCTCACTTCATCGTAACTTTTGCCTTCCAATTTACAAAGAGAATAAACTTGCTTTCTTTGGGGAGAAAGCTTGGCAATCGCGGCATGTAGGAGTTCCCGATCTTGCCTGGAAATGATTATATCCTCCGCATTTATATCAAACTCAATATTTGCAATAATTAAATTTTCGATCAAACGATTATCCTTTGCGACTTTCCGGAAGTACATGAAAACCAAATTTTCAGCCACCTTGTATAAAAATGACTTCAAGGAACCTTCAACTTTTATGGTATTCCTTTTTTCCCAAATCTTTAAAAAAAGGTCTTGCAATAGTTCCTGTGCAATAAATTCATCCTTAACTAACCGTAGAATATTTCGGTATAGCTGCTTACTAAATTTGTCATATATTATAGTAAAGGCCCGCTCACTTCCTTGCTGGAGTTGCTGAATTAGAATGTTTAAATTTTCATTGTCCGAAGTCATTTCTTTGCCTCCTGAATTGAAAATCAATGGCAAGCCGAAGGAAATGAAGGCCGGAATACTGCAAATTACAATAGGGCCGGTAACCCGCAAAGTCTAATGTCGGCTGGCTCTGGTAAAGCCAACCTTTCCTTGCGGAAAGGTTTCACACATTGACATAAGCGAGCACCAGCCCTATCGCATGTATAGGGATGAATGCTCCACTTACCGTCGCGTGAAATTTACCAGATTCGCCGGCGAGGCTCGTGAGTAGTCTAACTAAATGTAAGAATACAAATGTATTAATTTTCTATTGTTACAAATTATCAAGTGTTTAATTAGCAATATTAAGCAAAGTTGTTTGAATATCCAAATATTGGGTGTTAAATGCCCAATATTTGGATGCTGACATGAGGGGTATTTACGCATTACTTTAGGATTTTTGGGAATGGAGGAAAATGATGACTTGGGAAGATACATCCAAGCAAGATTGCGAGCAAAGAATATTGAAGATAAAGATGTCGCTGCAATTTTAAATATTTCTGTAAAAACAGTTCACAAAATTTATCCCAATAAAGATCTTTATTCTGAAAGGGTTGCTAAATTTTGTCTAATCCTCAATGAAAATATATTTCTTGACTTTTACGGGAAAAAGGAACCTCTAAAAACGTTGCTCAATAAGGATAGTGTTGATTTAATTAGTGAGCTCTCTAAGTCAAAATCTGAAATCGAAGAATATAAAAAGATAGTTGGAATTTTAAATACTCAGTTACTGGAACAAAATTCTTCGATAAAAGTACTGCATGAAGAAATAATTGCAAAATCAAATGAGATTTTGAAATTGTTAAATAGAAATAATATATCTCCGGAAAAGTAATTGGTTTAGCTCTTTTAATCGTGAGTCTAATTTTAAAATACTTTTCGCTATGATAGCCAATAAAAGGTGATTCTTCCTATCATTTCACAACGGATAATTAGTAGCAACTTTTAACTTCTGGTAATCATATGCATTGCTTTTATCTAACAAAGCCAATTCATCATAATATTTATTGGCTAATTCTTTATAATTTTTAAATTGTCTTTTTCTCTCTATTATTTGTTGATTATTGTATTTCCAGGATTCATCACCCATAAATCTATTTGTTAATTCCTTGTAAAACTCTGCTCTCAAAACTTTGAGCATAAAATTCTGCATTTGCAGCGTGATCGCTTTCTCTGCCATGCTTTTTCCTGTTACCAGGTTTTTTAATGCAATTTTATTACCGAGGTCGGGATTTACCGTTATACTATTTAAACGTATATAAAGGATTGCCCTTAAAAACAAACTGGTTGTATCATTTGGGTGAAGCTTTAAGTTTTTGTCCAGGCTGTCAGTTAAAATAGAATATTTACTTACTTGGGGCCTACCTAAAGTTCCATCATTTATATAAATTAAACCGGACCTGAGCTGTATAGGTAATTGTGCTAAGCTGGTAGTCGATTTTATTATTAGCAAGATAAAAAACAATAAATACGCCTTCGCTTTTTTCTTAGGGTGAAAAGTTAAATATATCATAAAAAGTTAGTTTTCATTTTTAATTTGTCTTATTTTCCAGTCCACATAAGGACTAAATCTTTGGACCTTTATATGATTGTAAAGGATCGTCTAAATAAGCTTTATAACGTAAATATTCAATTAAGTCCAATTTTTGAATGTTATCCAATTCGTTGTATAATATCACAGCACTATTTCTGAAATCCATGAATTTTATATACCAACCTTTTCGTTCGTCTGAATTGAGCAAACATTCATCAATTAATAATTGAATAAGACCAACGATAACATTATAACCCAATTCGTTATAAATTGGATGGTTATCAAAGAACCGCTTCTTTTCACCAGGTGAATTTGCCTGCATACCAGTTACTCTTTATTGCTCTTTAAAATAATTGGTTATCAAACACAAAAATAATTTTTACCTTCTAAAATGCCGTCAAATAGGGTAACCAGTATCTCCCGAAAATCTACCCATCTATCCCGAAAAATATTTTTTTGAAATGAAAACAAAAATGAGAACCTCTGTATGCTGCAATAAGAGAGATTCCTTGTTAAAATCTAATAAATCTTTAGGATCAATTTCCCGAGCTTTGGGCAATTCAGCAAGAGAAGGAGAGCAATATTTTGCTTTCCTCATGTGAATAATTTAACCCAATATCATTAACAGAGCGTGCAAGTACGTAACTCCTAAAATCATAAGTAGTAAAATATTGGTTCACTTGTCATTAAACATACTACTATATAGCTATCCTAAATCCCCGATATAGGTATTTTAACCCTCTGACCCTCAATATAATTTTGACCCACTTTTAAATTTTCAAAAAAATATTTGGAGTCAATTATGAATTTCATAACTATTCAGCTTCAGCAATTTGTGCGGGAATCGATAAGCCCCCAAAGGTTTATCGGAAAACAAATTTCATCTGACGAATTTATTAAATGGAAGAATTTCGTAGAAAAAGAAATCGCATCTGTAAATCCGGCCGTTTTAAATTCAAAATTACATAAACGGGATATTGCAGTTTTAATATCACAAGCTGTTGATTTAAGTAATACCGTTAACTCTTATGTATTTAAGAGATCCTCAATTTTGAGAAATCATATACAGGCCAGCGTTATAAAAGAGCACTATAATTATACCCTTTGTCTTTTTGAAGGACTAATTAAAGAGCTAAATGATTTGTTTCCAAATGAGGCTGGTGCTGTAAAAATCTCTAATCCAAACTTATTTGAAACAATTTCCAGCTTGAAAATGCATTATTATAAATTGGACAGACATCTACAAAATTCAGACATTGAAAAAGATTTATTAGATATTGTCATGGCGGGAATTCTAAAACTAATTCGTAAGAAAAACATCACACGGAACGACACGCTGTACATTAATTCATTAATTACTTTTCTTTTAGATGGGGGATCTTTAAATAACCAACAGCTGACGGATTTACTAATAATTCACGATTTCAATACCCCGAATTTCTACCTTTATAATGTAAATTCATGGAAAAACCGCTTAGAAGATATTCCTGGACTGCATGAACAAAGAGAAATGTTGTTATTGGAAAAGGATCGGCTTTATAATCTATTTATCGAAAAAGGTTTGGTGATGCCTTTTATTAAAAAAAGCCTATTTATTGAGTTGGATGAGTTTTTAAATGAGAAATATTCGGTAACCAAACAAATGGTTAAATTAACGAGAAAACTAATTCAGGATAATGAAAAAACAAAAGCCGGAACACGTTTTTTAATTAATATGCCTGTTGCCCAGTTTGGCCTTTTTATAAGAATCCAAATTGAAAAAGGGCTGTTAGTTAAAGAAAATATTGGAGAGCTATTTAAGTTTTTCGCTACTCATTTTTATACGCCAAATGCGTTATACATTTCTGCAGACAGTTTGCAGAAAAAATCAACCGATGTAGAATTTGCGACTGCGCAAAAGCTCAAAGCTCAGTTGATCGCCATGCTTAATTGGTTAAATACTACTTATAATCTTTCCAATTATAATTAGCCATTGACTTAAGATAAAAGGTCTATATAAAAACAAAGAATTTATGATCATATTAGTTGTTTAGAATTGGTAATTACATTACCAATTTACATTCCTCAACTCAAACAACATATACATGAATAACAGATATTCATTTAAGCTAATGTTTTGGTCTTACACCTTTTGTGCTATCCCATTCCTGTTTTTTGGCGGCATTTTATCATTTTTTAACGTAATTCCAGTGGAATTCAATGGCTCTTCTCGATTTGGCATTCAGGGGTTTGTGATTGCTGTAATATTTATACCATTTTTTGGTTTGATCTTTAGTTGCACAAATTGGCTTGCCTTAAATTTCGGACGTTTCCTATATGTTACTTTCTTAAAGGCTATTAAATCGAAATAATTTATTTAATGTGTGCAATCAATGAATTTATTTTAAATGATTCCTTTTTTACCAAAAATTTAAAAATTTAGCCATATTTGATTTTTTATAAAAATGGAATTTCAACCTGTATTTTAAATGATGATGTTCTTTTTTAACATATTTGGAGTTGTAGATTTTGGTGTTTTAGAATTTTTCAGGTTAACTAATAGTTACAGAAACAAAGTAATTTTCAACCGGTCGCGTCAAAGTTCTTTCCGGTCTTCTATGGGCTCTTAGGTCGAAATTTCCCTCTCCGATTAAAATCTGTAAAAATTCAAACTACGAACATATTAAAGGTGAGCTTCCGGCTTGCCCTGCATCCCGAGTTCAACTAAATGTGCAATGAATTGTACAAAAGGAGCAATATCCTGTTCCGCACTTGCCTTTTCTAATGCCTGCATATAGGTATTCCGCTTTTCAACAGGGATCACAGTCCAGGGATAACCACCTGAAGCCAGCATAGCATTCATCAGGAACCTACCTATCCGGCCGTTACCATCCATATAAGGGTGAATGAAGACAAAGATAAAATGTCCCAACACAGCGCGGACAGAAGCTTCCGGTTCCGCTTCCAGCAGTTCAAAGAAAACCGGCATAACATCCCGCATAGCCTCCACACTGAGTGGCACATGCTTAGAGCCGCTAATATAAACCTGGTTACCCCGGTAACCTGCCAGATCCACAGGGCGTAAAATCCCTGCGGCAACACTCGGGTCGAATAATTCGCGGTACCATTTACTATGATCCCGACTGAGCTGGCTTCCTGCGTTTGCACCATTTAATATCGCATTAATAGAAGATTTAACTTCCTGAAAAGCCTGCCAATAACCTCTTGCTGCCATCGCATCTTTTTGTTTTTTATCCGCCCCGTTACCACCTTTATCCCATTCACCGCTGCGTACCCTTTCGATCAGTTCCGGTGTTACACGGTATCGCTCAATTGAAAGGGAATGATAAGCATCCGTTACATAAATTTCATCAACATGTTTCAAATAGCCTGAAATGTCTTTCGTCATGCCTGGCGGTTTTGGGAAATTACGAATGACCACATCCCGCATTTCCTTCCATGTCAGTTTGATCCTGTTGACGTAGGGGGAACGCTCACGCGGGGAAAGTTCAATATCCAGCCTGTAAGTGAACGGATCAGATTCCCTTGTGTCAAATCCCGCTGCCTTCATAGTTTCAACAATGTCCGTAGCGATCTTTTCACGGCCGATATTCCTAAAAGCTCCTGCTAAACGGCCTGCGATCCGGGTATGCCCATTTTCCAGCAACAAAGGCAATAATTCCGAAGCGTCCCGTATCATGGATAAGCCGGTCCTGGTATCTATTGGATTACTCGTAAAGATGGCCGGAGAACTATAGACCAAAGCTGCCTGTGGCTGGTACATCCGTATCCCGTTTATGATCGTTGTCGCGTTTGCGGGTATTTCTGCTTTAAGGTTAAACAAAGAACTCTGATGCGGCAAAGACATCGGCGTATTGTTAGCTTTTGGTGACCTGACGATCAACTGAGGTGGAACAGACCAGTTTCCTGCATGTATCAGTAAAGATTGTTCCGGTGAAATACACCAGTCATTCCCATATTTTTGTTCTAAAAATTTAGCGCAAAAATCCCAATAAGAGCTATACCATGCGGTGCTGTCGCCGGGATTTTCCAATGGGTCAGATGGGATGTACCAGCCTTTTGAAACTTCCTTCAGAAACCCTCTTTTTACTAACAGTGTTCTTTGATCGCGTGGCAATTCTGCCGTATGTATCGCTACCTCTCCCTTGTCCTGTAACGCTTTTAGCAGGCTCAATGCTTCTGCTAACTTTTCTCCCGGTGTTGCCATAATTAATAAAATAATATTGGATTTTCTGTTTACCCTTTTGTACAAATGCAATGATATATAACAGTTCAATCACAATTATATACCCACGTACAAATACAATTATATTCAAATGTACAAATACAATTATATTAAACAAAATAAACAAAGGCCGATACCTAAATCCTCAAATGAAAGCGCCAGGCATTTCGCATACAATATTTATGTTCGTATGCTAAAAGGCCATGTCCACAAAGTAAAATGGCACGTTCACAAACTTCTTAGTTATTTATTTCTCAGGAACACTACTTTTAAGTGTCAAAGACACTTAAACATTAATATTTCGATATCAACTATATAATTTGAGCTTTATGCCTATGTAGTAAATATTAAAAACTAAACCCTAAACCAGAAATATATTTAATAAGCATGCTTTCATTTACCACCTACCAAAACCCAGAAGCAGCAGTCAACAAATTATTAACGACCTTATCAATTAAAATTGATCCTGAAATCATTAGTGGCGAATTAGAAAAACACCCGGATTACCCAAGCCTTTTGGCTTTAAGCGAAGTATTAACGGCGCTAAATATCGAAAATGCGGCTTACCACGTTGATACGAACAGTTTGACAAACGTACCATGCCCATTTATAGCGCATACTAATATTAATGGCGGTGATTTTTTAGTGGTAAATAAAATTAATGGCGATAAAGTTACAGTGTCCAGCGAAAAATGGAACAATCACAAGATAAACCTTGATGAATTTAAAAAATTATTCAAAGGCATTGTTTTAACAGCCGAACCGTCTGCAATTTTTAAAACAACTCCTTACACAACTTTATTATCCACCATTAAAATTCCGGCCATATCAGCGGCACTTTTATTGATCTTAGTACTGGCACTTTTTAATACCGGGTATTTTTCAAAAATAGACTGGCAAACAGTACTGCTAACAATTTTTAAAACTGTCGGGTTAATAACTTCGATATTATTGTTGATCCAATCCATTGATAGTAATAACCCTTTGGTTCAAAAGCTTTGTCAAAGCGGTACTAAAACGAATTGCAACGTTATATTAACCTCAAAAGCGGCAAAAGTATTTGATGGGCTTACCTGGAGCGAGGTTGGTTTCTTTTATTTTTCAGGAACCTGGTTGATATTATTATTAGGAGGCGGGTCAGGTACTATTTGGTGGATATTGGCCGGACTAAACATTTTAAGCTTACCCTACACCTTTTATTCCATTTATTACCAAGCCCGTATAGCAAAGCAATGGTGTGTGTTATGTTGCACCGTACAGGCGGTGTTATGGTTAGAGTTCGTTCCATTAATTACTATTGCCTATAAACCGTCTTTCAGACTTAAAGATGTCTGGGTAAGCACCGCAGGTACTATTATTTCCAGCATGTTGATCCCCGTCATTTTATGGCTAATTGCAAAACCTTTGATTTTAAAAGTAAAGCAATTACGGCCTTTAAAACAGCAATTGCGAAAGTTTAAATACAACACCAACCTGTTTAACAATGCCTTAATGACACAACCTAAGTATTCTCAACCCGATGATACCTGGAGCATAGTTTTAGGCAATTTGAAAGCTGATCATATTATAACTATGGTAAGTAATCCCTATTGTGCCCCCTGTGCCAAAGCACATAATCAATTAATTGAATTGCTGGAACAGCGTGATGATTTACAGGCCCGAATAGTGTTTACGGCCAGTAATACTGATGAAGATATAAAAACCCCGGTAAGCCGCCACCTGATGGCACTGAACCAAAAGCCGGATAAAACGATTGTAAAAGAAGCCCTTCACGATTGGTATCAACAAAAACAAAAAACTTACGAAGCCTGGGCAAAGGTTTACCCGGTACAAATAGTTGAAGCAGATTTTCACAAGCTTGACAAACAAAGAATATGGTGTGAAATGGCAGAGGTTACTGCTACTCCTACAATGTTGCTCAACGGTTACCGCCTGTCCGATTTGTATCAATTACCCGATCTAAAATACATGCTTGAATAAACATAAAAGATACTTTGTGCACAAAAGTAAAAGGAGCATGCACTTTGTAATACATGCCGATGCCGGAGCGTTTTCGGAAAAAATAATTTTTACTAAATACCTTTATTATGGAAAATTTCAAAAAACTCAGCAAATCTGAGATGAAAAATGTTGTAGGTGGTGTTATGAAATGTTGTGGCCATACTGCTGATGGTGCACAAAGCCAATGTGGACTTACTATGGACGCCGCCAAAGCTTGGGAAATGTGGTGCTGTGCAAGTTGCCAGGGCCCGTACAATAACTAAAAAAATGCAATAAAGGATGGTATATTACCATCCTTTTAATTACTAAAATTATTATGAAGTTATCCTCAAACTATATATTTTTTCTTCTATTGGTATTTATCGCCTGCAAAGACAATACTAAAAAAGCAACAAAAGTAACACCTGTAAAACTAATTGTTAGTGACACCATTACCATCAATGGTGATAGCAAAAATGTCAGCACCAGAAAAACGACTTATCTATGTTATTGGGATAAATACGATAATAACATATTGTATTCGAATGATTTTAAGGACACTAAACAGTTCACGTATAAAATCCCTACAAAGATCCCTGTAGTTTTACGAGATATAGATGTACTTGGAGGGGTTAATTACGTTTTATTACCAGGAGACCACATATCGGTGTCATCCAATCCCCAACACGAACTGCTTAAACTTGAAGTTCCAAAAGATTCAATAAGGAATAACGAGCTTGACTTTTTTTGTGCGTTGAGTAAAGACAGGAATAAATTTGTTTCTTATCAAATGGTAGCGGCCATGAAATTTAAATGGCCGCAAAATGAAGTATTTGAAGAATACTTTATTAATTATCGGTACGATAACTATGATTTTGTCGCTAAATACGGAGAAGCCAAGTATAAGGATGAATTATTATTCTTAAGCAATTACACAAAATCAAAGAAAATCAGCAAGCAGATGCAGGGAATATTCACGGATATGATTTTTTTCAAATACACTGCAAACCGGTTGAAGTTGGATTTAACCTTGCTAACAAAAAATAAATTAGCAGATAGCCTGCTTGAACGTGACATAAAACTTTTGGGTACAACAGCCACTAAAGCCAATTATCTATATCTTGAAGTTTTCAAACACGCATTATTATACTATCTTCAAATCCGGCAAGAACAAAAACAACATCCCATAAATACTTTAATAAAGCAAGATTTTACAGGGGTAACCAGGGATTATTTACTTTTTGACGTGGTAAAAAAAGCAATAGCCGGGCGTACTTATACCACAGCTATGTTAGATAGCTTTAATAAAGATTGCACCGACCAGGATTTCAAGACGGAGATTAGTAAAAATTTAGAATTGATCTCACCTGCTAAAAAAACAATCCTGATAACAAGCACAGGTACTAAAATAACTTATGATGATCTAATAAGCCAAAACAAAGGCAAAGTTATCTATATAGATTTTTGGGCAAGTTGGTGTATGCCTTGTATTCAGCAAATGCCTTATTCTTTAAAGTTGCATCATGATCTTGAAAAATACCCAATTAGTTTTGTTTACTGTTCAATGGATGAGTCCATGTCGTCCTGGGAGACAAAGGCTGATGGATTGGGAATAGGCACCGAAAATAGTTTTTTAGTATCCAATAATTTCAAAAGCACTTTAGCTAAAGGCTTTAATATAACTACGATACCACGATACATTATTATTAATAAGGCTGGGAAAGTAGTATCTGTTGGGGGCTATTTACCGAATCAATCATCAACTAAAGCATACTTGTTGAAACTAATTGAAACTGACAAATAAAACTATCATAATCAATAGGTTAAACATTTGTCACCTAAAACACCTTCTTTGTTTTATGGAAACTGAATGGAACTGCCTACCCGTCGTTTAATCTTACTTGATAATAACCGACCTTACATATCCCTAATTTTTTTAACACTGGATTAGGTATCACAAAAATGTGATACCTATCTTTTTTTCTCTATTTCTGTTCGTTACAAATACCTGCCCCAAAAGCGCCGCATGTTTAAAAATACCCCATCACCACACAAAAATGCGGCGAAACGGGCACCGGCAGAGCCGGGGCCGCCGGTCAATATCAATAGCTATAACTTGAACCTGTTATATCCTTATACCGTTGCCCTAATACCAGGTGGGTCATATCTTTGGCATTGGCGAGATCAACAAACGACTTCACAACGCTTTCCCTGGTACGCCAGTGAAATGAATAAATTAGTGTTTCCTTATTTAACGTTACGGTTAGCGGTATTGGTAAACGATGGTTATGCGCATTTTGCAGCATCACCATCCGGCAGCAGGTATTATGGTAGTCTTTATCGTTTATGTTAAAGGTTTTCAAACGGTCGGCAAGCTTTTCAAGCTGGCACCTGCGCAAATCCGTAATTGGTTTGCATTTTTTCCTTTTAGGCTTCTTATGATGAACGGTCAGGTCAGCATATAGCATTTCCTCGTTATAGTCGCAGTATTTGCAGCGAATTTCTTCCATCGCAAACAGCTTATTCCTTTTAAAAACCCTCCTGACAAAATTCTTGCGGGTTCTTTCCTGCGAAATAAATGCTTTCCGTTCGACGGCTTCCGGGGTTAATCTAATTTCACCCGGTTGCCCTGATGCTGTGTTTTTGTAAAGTTCCCGAAGCAGGATCAGGATGGGTAAGCGTTTTTCCTCGTTTTGTTCCCGCTTTAATTTTTCACCGATTTCTTTCGCGTTGTAACGATGCCCGTTCTGTATCAACTCCCGGATCAGTCGGCTTTCTTCACTTTCAGGCTGTTGCTGTTTAGCAACAAGCAATAGACTTTCTTTCTTTCCGATGGTATAAAATCCCTGGTAACTTTTCAGCTTTTCAAGGAAGGCTGTTCCTATGCCGGGTTGTTCCCTTTCCAATTCCTCTGCTTCCTGTTCCTCGGCATAAATCAGCTTAACCCAATCCTCGTACTGGTGATAACATAGGCGAATATCGAAATGGTGGTATTCAATTTCTTCCTTATTCATCGGCCTCGACAAAAACGGTACAGCATAAAACAAGCCCATCGGCCTTCGGTTGCGGTCGCACCACGTTTCAGCGTGCATATAAACATAAATGCGTGGCGGGTATTTGGTTTGAGGTTTAAAGCAATAATCCACCCTTCCTGATACTTTGCGGGGCAAAGCATTTAACCTATCAAATTCCGCTTTTTCACGGGGGGACATCACATAACTTTCTTTAATTTTTACCATTTCCTTAAAATTTAAAAAATGCCTGTATTTCAGAAAAGCAATAGTGGCCAAAGGCAGCTTTGCTTATTTGAAAGTCTGGCGACCCAACACGCCGCCCGGCCTGTTGCGGATGAAAGCAGCAAGTGGCCGGACGGCGCGAGTTTTATTCATTTCTCAGCCCACGCAATTTTTGGTAAACATCTTCCCAATAGGCTTGTAACCCCTCATCCAAAGTTTTGAATGAGGGGTCGGCATGGCGGTAGTGACGGTAATCGTCAGCCTGCATGATCGCCAGTTCGAGGTCGGTTACGATAATTTCCTTACCATCTAAATCAATGACTTTCATAAGCGTGTTTTTAAGCTACTTTTAAAGGTGTCGTCTTGAATTTTTTAACATTCAGGAATACCCCACGGTATTCAATCATGCCGTCCGATAGCAACTGCCACAGCAACTCACCGCCGTTTACCGCCAAAGCGGTGTTGACAAACAAATCCTGCTTCTTTAGGGCTTCGGCCTGTGAACAGCTTGGTTCATCGTGGTCGTCCACTTCCTCCAAAAGCTGTTTAAATTCATCGGTTATTT
>JAQBOS010000097.1 GCA_028287925.1 Mucilaginibacter sp.
AAGGCTCATCCATTAGGTAGGTTTCGCCATCAATTGTTAGCTGGCGCTCTTCCATCACCTCAAATAAGGCCGACTGTGTTTTGGCAGGGGCACGGTTAATTTCGTCAATCAATATAATGTTGCCGAAAATTGGTCCCCGCTTAAGCGCAAACTCGGTAGTCTTAGGGTTAAAAACTGATGTTCCCAAAATATCCGAAGGCATCAGATCGGGCGTGAACTGGATCCTCGAATATTTTACGTCTATTGATTTAGCGATCAGTTTGGCAGTTAATGTTTTGGCCACACCGGGTACACCTTCAATCAATATATGTCCATCGGCAAGGATCCCCGCAATTAATAGCTCAATGCTATCATGCTGCCCCACAATTATTTTGCTTATTGCAGCTTTCATTTGCTCAACGGCTGCGCTAAGTCTGCTCAAATCGGTTCTTTGTTCAAATATTCCGTCTTCCATATTACCTGGCTTTGATGTAAAATTTTTCTATCAGTTGGTTTAGTTTAATCAGTTCGCGGTCGGTTACCTTATCCTGTACGCTTATATAGTTGATATAATCAATCAACTCGGTTACAAACTTGCTTTCAATGTCGGTTTTCTTTACCAGCTTTTCTTTAAACTCATTATCAAGCTTATCGGCTCTTAACTGGTAATCGTCCCGTAAGTGTGCTAAAAGGTAGGTGATGTTTTTTTGTGCGATGTTTGCATTGTCGTGTTTTTCGTAATAAACCTGGCCAACAACGGTCACAAAATCTAAAGTGGCATTTCCCAAAGGCTCAATAACCGGGATAATGCGCTGCCTTCTCTTAATTTCAAACAACACAAAAATCAATAAGCTAAAAATGGTTATATAATAAGCCCATTGCAGTGTTGGGTTACTCAAAAACAGGCGCATTGGCGATGCTTCTTCCATCCCCTGGCTGTAATATTCATCAACAACCAGCTGTTTTGTGCCTTTTAAAAATGATAATGCCGTTGCCGCATAGGCTGCTCCCTGCGGTTTCAGCAGACTGTAGTTGCTGAATAATTTGGGATTTGACACAAGATACAGCGACCCTTTCCCAAAACTATACTTTATAAAATTGGGCCGGTGGTCAATGTTTTCACCAATAACTACGGCACGTGCGGTATCAAACTTGCTGAAATAAACATTACCACTTCCCTTTTCAATTTTATATTGCCGGGCACTGTCGAGGTAAGGGCTTAAAAACCGTACAGATTTATCATTCGCATTAAATGAAATATTATAATGGGTTTCAACTTGTAATTTTTTGACAAATGCACCTCCAAAATAGTCGGCCGCAATAAAAACGTTATTGCCCTGCTTAATATAATTGGTCAGTTGTTCATAATCTGCAGGTGTTGGGGCGATGCTTTGGCAAACTATTAGGTAGGATGAGTTTTTTATCGAATCCTCGGCAATTACATTGTAAACAGGCTGGCGATAGGCAGTTATCTTTGAGTCAGGAAATATATCATTGATCCGGTTAAATAAAATATAAGTTCCGAACGGCGATTTTTCTTTACTGCTAAAATTTTCGCTCCAGTCAACAGATTTGGGCTGATTTAGTTGTGCTGTTATATAAAACACCAGTAACACCCCTGCAACTATCAAATACACTCTCAAACTCCTCATCACAGCTGCTTGTTAAAGTTTTGAAACAACAGGTTAATATTGCCAAAGGCATTTTTATCAATGGTAAAATCGCCATACCACACATATTCAAATTGCCTGGTAAGCAAGCCAAAAATTTGCCTCTGCTGCTGGTCTGCCAGCTCATGTTGGTAAGCCGAATTAGTTTTATCTATCTGCCATTGTATTAAATTTTTATCGCTCAGCTGCTTTAAACATTTTAAGTATAGTAAGCGAATAGCCAGCCGGTAATTAAGATTAGCGGTTGCCTTTTCAATTTCATCGTCAAAATTTATTTCATGAATATTTTCAAGCGATTCGCTGTACACTATATCGACCTTTTTAGCATTTCCGCTTAATAATCTCATGGCATCAATCCCTAATGATTTTAATATGATATAAGCCAAAAGTGCGATGCTTAGCGCTATTAACAGATATTTCAGGATCTTGCCGCTATAAGGAATACTGTTGAATATTTTTCCGAGCGTATTCCAAGCCCATTGCCAAAAAATATCCCACCAGGTGGGCTCACCCGTACTTTCACCATTCTAATTAAAATCTTTTTCAGCTTTAAGCTTTTCAATGGCCTTTGCATCAAACTTTTTTACACTAATTTTTGATGAGTCAGTTTTAATTTGCTGCTGAAGCTTTTTAGGTACAGCAGTTGCTGTGCCTGCCAAAAATAAGGTAAGCGCCAGGGTAAATATAAAAGCGGTAAACAGCTTTAGCATAAATTTAATATTCCTCGGCCGGTAAAGTTGAAGTATCATCAGTATCCTTCCCTATCTTATCAATACGACCAAGCAACCCGGTACCTTCTTTTTGTTCAGAAAGATTAAAATAGCACATGCTAATTGCGATAGCCGGTATAGCATAGGCCAGCATTATCATATTATGTAATATGCTGAAAATAATAATTAAGGGTAATTTAAAACCCTTAAGTGAAAGAAACTTACTGCCCATGCCAATAACACTTAATGGAATACTTGCGATTGAACCCGAGATACTTATAATTAATGACATGATAAAAATTACACCAAAAACCACCCACCAGTTATCTTTTATTAACCGGAAGCTTTTGTTAAAAGCATATCCGAATGATGAGTTTTCAATAACAATAATTGGGATAATAAGATAAACAATTGGCATGAGGTAAATACCGGGTATAATGCAAAACAAAAATCCTAACCCCAGTACAAAAAACACGACTATGCTGCTCCCTAATACCCTGAAAAAGTAATACCTGAAATAACCCCAAACCTCTGCGAGGGTAGGTGTTGTATTGTTTTTCTCCAGGTAAACAGATATATAGCAAAGGGTTGTTAAATGGATAAACGCCTGTGTAATTAAAGTTATAAAAGCGTTTATTAATACATTTACAAGATATGCTATCGGTTTTGACGAATCAAACCTATTGGAATCCATACCATAAAAACTGCTCATATTCAGGTAGGTAGATACAGTTGAAATACAGCCAATTACAATAAAGAAGCCGCAAATAATAAAAAGTGCCTTTAGTAACGGCTTAAGATTTTCCTTAAAAAATGTGAACGAGTCGTTTATGATCTGTCCAAAGTCACGTACCCTTCTAAGCTCAATAGGCTGTTTCATCAGTTGTATAGTTATTGTGATTAAATTTTCGGTTCAATAGTGCAGGGTATATAATTACATACCAAATTATAAAAGATAACGACGATAGTAAAATAAGCAGGCTTAGGTAAACGGGCATTTCGGTATGCCGGGTAACAAAGCTTTCAAAAAAAGCAGCCACCAAAAAAATCGGGATCAGCCCTATCGCTATTTTCAGGCCATCCCTGGCTCCATTCTTTATCGATACTATTCTTTTATAGGTTTTTGGGAAAAGCAGGCTGTTGCCAAGCACGAGGCCCGCACCGCCTGCAAGTATAATGGCCGATATTTCAAGCGTACCGTGGATCCAGATTACCAGCACAGATTGCCAGCCTAAGCCCCGGCTGAAAAAGTAATATTCAAACGACCCCAGCATTATCCCATTATTCAATAGCTGGTAAATGCTTCCTACAGAAAAAATTATTCCCATAACAAAGGTATACAGCTCAACCAGGATATTATTAAAAGCTATTTGTAAAAACATTAATGATGAGCTTCCGCCTTTATAAACCCCAAAAGGATCGCCTTTTTTAATGTTATCATTCGTCATGTTAACATAATCGTTCCCCATTATAAGTCTTATAAAGGTGTTATCATATTTTGCGGATAATGCCCCCATAAGGCAAAAGACCATGAAAAATATAAATGAATATAATAAGGGTTTACGGTGCTTATAAAAGATAAGTGGTAACTCATATTGCCAGAAGGTGATAAACCTGTTGGTTTTTTCTTTTTTGTTTTTGTAGATAGATTGATGGAACGATGCCGCAAGGCCGTTAAGGTATTTGGTGGTGTTTGATTTTGGATAAAATGTTTTTGCATAAGCAAGATCATCGGTTATGCTTATGAATGATTCGGCGAGGTCATCGGGCCCGGTATTTTTGTGGTTTTCGTAATCTTTCCACTTTTGCGTATTTTGTTTGATAAATAAAGACTCGCGCATTTTAAGGCTTCGATTTTTTTGTTAAAATAATCACAAAAGTTTAAACTGAAGGTATAATTTCAATAACAATTTTATATTTGTTTACAATGGAAACAATAACCGTAAATACAACCCAAAATATTGACATTGATTATGAAATTGGCGGCCTTGGCGAACGAACCCTGGCAAAGATTATTGATTATGCAGTATTTATTCCATTTGTAATTGCAGGCCTTTTTTTGGGGACAGCACTAAACGGGCAGGTGTTAGAGTGGTATTTCATATTACTTTATGTGTTGTTTTTGTTTTATGACCTGCTCTGCGAAGTGTTTTTTAACGGACAAAGCTTTGGAAAAAAAATAATGAAGATAAGGGTGATCAGCCTTGATGGCGCACGGCCCAGGTTTAGCCAGTATCTTTTGCGCTGGCTGTTCAGGCTGGTTGATTTTGGTGTTACAGGCGGCCTGGCAGCTTTGGTAACAGCGGTAATGACAGATAAAGGTCAAAGGGTAGGAGATGTTGTTGCCGGAACGGCGCTGATCCGTTCCGTTCCGCGTACAACTATGAATAACATTGTGTACGCAAATGTGGAAGACAATTATGTTCCTGTATTTATCCAGGCGGCTGAGCTAAGTGATAAAGACGTTAGCTTAATACACGAAGTAATAGGCAACTATTATAAAACAGGGAACAGCACTATAGTTTTTACCCTTGCCGAAAAAATAAGAGCCCATTTGCAGATTGCGCTCCCGCCAAATATGAACAGCCTGCTATTTTTACAAACCATTCTAAAGGATTATACTCATATTTCGGCTCAGGCGGATGCTTTATAGTGTTCGTATATACTCCACATTTTGATAAAATAGCTCACCAGTATAATGCCCCCAACAAACATAAAAAGCGTTTTTTTTACAATGCTTTTTGAGTTATCAAGCTTAAGAAATTTGTCAATATCAAGCTTAAGAAATTTGTCAATAACAAGGTAAACACTCAATAATATAAGAGGGATGGTTGCAGGATATAAAGCCAGACTTTTATATAAATCGCCCCTGATAAGTGCAATTACCGAACGCTGAAAGCCACAGCCCGGGCAATCAATCCCGGTTAAATATTTGAATGGGCATGGTATTAAATGATTTTGCAGCCAGTTAATAAAAACTAACCGGCTGCAAAATATTTGTATTAAAGAAACCTTTAACAGCATTAAGCTTGCG
The DNA here is from genome assembly GCA_028287925.1 of Mucilaginibacter sp. Classification (GTDB taxonomy): domain Bacteria; phylum Bacteroidota; class Bacteroidia; order Sphingobacteriales; family Sphingobacteriaceae; genus Mucilaginibacter. The sequence goes on from JAQBOS010000097.1 coordinate 5,394, forward strand.
GCGGAGGGTTGTTATTACTGAATGGATCCTGATAGTTGTTGGGGTTAGGATTAAATGGATCCTTTGGCCTTAAGCCACCGGCTTCAGCAGCAGATGGGCCGAGGTACTGGTAACTGCCAAAACCCAATATCGGCCAAAAAATAACACCCAATAAAACCAATCCTATTGTAAAACCCTCGCTCTGGCCATAGCTTTTACTTATTAAATTATTGGTCCAAATGATGAATATAATATTTACACACGGGATAAAAAACAAAATTACCCACCATATAGGTTTACCTACAATTTCGAGCATAACAATCCAGGTATAAATTGGAATTAGTGCAGCCCAACCGGGTTTGCCAGCTTTTTCATATACTTTCCATTTGCCAATAACTGTTATTAAAATAAAAATAATAATTGGAACTAACATAACACCAATAAGTGCCATTACTCCGGCTACAGCACCGGCCGAATTTGGATCATAATCGTAATTTTGCATAGTTTTAAGTTTATAAGTGAAAGTTTTAAGTGATTAATTATCTGCAAAGTATAAAAAAATAGTTGCAAATTTTATTCTGCAATAATTTTATTTAAAACTTAATATAATCTTATTATTGTAATTTTGATCCCGTGCAAAGAGAGCAAATTTCAGTATTCGATATTTTTAAAATAGGTATAGGTCCATCAAGCTCACATACGCTTGGCCCATGGCGGGCGGCTCAGCAATTTGTGCAAACCCTTGAACAAAAAAAGGTTTTGCTGTTGGTTGAACAGGTAAAGATTTTATTGTATGGCTCATTAGCCAAAACCGGCAGAGGGCATGGTACTGATATTGCCATATTATTAGGTTTAAGCGGGGATGACCCCGTAACTTTTGAGGTTGACCAGGTTGGGCCTAAAACCGATAAGATACGAAGCTCGCACAAGCTTGCACTGGCAGGGAAAAAAGAAGTTAGTTTTTATGCAGATGATGACCTGCTTTTTTTATTTAATGAAAGCCTGCCATTTCATCCCAATGCCGTTACCTTTCAGGCATTTTTAAGTAATGGCACCGCCATATCCGAAACTTATTACTCCATTGGTGGCGGCTTTGTGGTTAAGGACGGCGGAGAAGATCAGCATAAAACCGAAGTGGATTTACCCTTCCCCATTGATACGGCCAATAATCTGCTGCACTGGTGTATGAAAACCGGTCTCAAGATCTCTGAAGTCGTAATGGAAAATGAGTTGGCCTGGCGCAGCGAACAGGAAACCCGGCAGGGACTGAACAATATTTTTACTGCGCTTAAGGAATGTATTTACCGTGGCTGCCATACCCGGGGTACCTTACCCGGCGGACTTAATGTTGCGCGTCGTGCTGCCAGCCTCAATAAAAGATTAATTGGCAACAATATCTATAATAATTTTGATGAATGGTTAACAGCTATCCGAAGCACTGGCGACAGCTTTAAGAATATACTTGATTGGGTTAGCTGCTTCGCTTTGGCTGTTAATGAGGAGAACGCTTCTTTCGGGCGAGTGGTTACTGCGCCAACTAATGGAGCGGCAGGTGTAATACCGGCAGTATTGGCTTACTATATTGTTTTTTGCGATGGAAATACCAACGAGCAAATAGTGCAATTTTTACTTACCGCATCCGAGATCGGGAGCATCTTTAAAAAGGGCGCTACTATCTCAGCTGCGATGGGCGGTTGCCAGGCGGAAATTGGGGTATCATCGGCAATGGCCGCTGCTGCGCTTACAGAATGTTTGGGTGGTACACAGCGGCAGGTATTAATGGCGGCAGAAATTGCTATGGAGCATCACCTGGGCCTAACCTGCGATCCCATCGGTGGATTGGTGCAGGTTCCTTGTATTGAACGTAACACCATGGGAGCCATTAAGGCAATAACAGCGTCGCAACTGGCCCTTCAAACCAATCCCGACAATGCCAAAGTAAGCCTTGACGCTGTTGTTAAAACCATGTGGCAAACTGCATTGGATATGAATTCAAAGTATAAGGAAACATCAGACGGAGGTTTGGCAATTAATATTCCTATCAGCTTGCCGGAGTGTTAGATATTTCGATCTTGATTATCTGTTAAAATATTTTCAATTTTATTCGCAGCGTATTGATAATCAATACATAAATCCCTAAATTCGTTTGTATGATGACAAACGATCGCCGGGTATTTTTGAAACAGGCAGCAACTCTTGCAGGTGCTTTTTCTGTAAACAGTCTTTTTAACCAGGCACACGCTGCCGATTGGGAAAAAGCTTCACAAAAAATTAATCATCTAAGCCCTATACAAGCCGCAGAAGATGAAGATTATTGGAGTGTTATTCAGCGGTCATATACCGTAAACCCCAATATCATCAACCTGAATAATGGTGGTGTTTCGCCATCACCGCTGGTTGTGCAGCAAGCGGTTGAACGCTATAATCAATTGGCAAATGAGGGTCCGTCATACTTTATGTGGCGCATTATGGATCAGGGCCGCGAACCGCTGCGCGAGAAATTGGCAGGACTAGCCGGTGTAAACCCCGAAGAAATTGCCATAAACCGTAACGCAACCGAAGCACTTAACACGATCATTTTAGGCCTCGACTTAAAAAGCGGCGACGAAGTAGTTGGCTCTAAGTTTGATTACCCGCATATGGTACAGGCCTATAAACAAAGAGCTATGCGCGATGGGATAGTTTACAACCAGGTAAACCTCAATTTGCCTTCTGAAAATGATGATGAACTTGTTAAAGCTTATGAAAATGCCATCACCGCAAAAACAAAATTAGTTCATATTACCCACGTAATTAATTGGGTTGGGCAGATAATGCCGGTGAAAAAGATCAGTGACATGGCACACGCAAAAGGTATAGAAGTATTAGTTGACGGGGCGCATTCTTTTGGCCTGATGGATTTTAAGATCCCTGACCTGGGTTGTGATTATTTTGGCACTAGTTTGCATAAATTCCTTTCGGCGCCAATTGGCAGCGGGATGATGTGGATTAAAAAGGAAAAGATTGAAAAAGTGTGGCCATTGCCAAGCAGCGGCGAACCGCATAGTAAAGACATACGGAAGTTTGAAGAATTAGGCACCCGCAGTTTTCCCATTGAGCAGGGGATAGGTGAGGCTATAAATTTTCATGAGGGAATTGGCAGCAAGCGAAAAGAAGAACGGATAAGATATCTTAAAAATTACTGGGCTTTAAAGGTGCAGCACATTCCTAAAGTAAAGCTGTACACTTCGTTAAATGCCAAATATTCATGTGCCATTTGTGGTGTTAGTATAGACGGAATGACACCGGCTGAATTAGACAGTGCCCTTTTTTCTAATTATAAGATCCACGTTGTTGGTATAAATATTGAAAATATCAGTTGCGTACGGGTTACACCTCATGTTTATACCACTTTGCATGATCTGGATAAGTTTGCAAGGGCAATTGAAGAAATTGCAGTAAAAGGCAAAACAGGCGGAAGTAAATAAATTTAATATACAGCAGTATCTGCAAGGGGGGCTATTCTGATTAGGTCAATAGAATAAATTGTCCGCTTATTACTTTTTAAATAAGCGTGAATCAAACTCAAAAGCTTCGGTAAATTTAATTTTAATTGTTTTAAAATCGGGGTGTGCCGGGTTTATAACATAATTAAAATCGCCGTTAACACTAGCTGACGGAACTTGCAATATTAAATATTTGCCTTCTTTCAAAAAATCATCACCAATGTTTTGAGTAGCCTTGATTAAGGGATTACTATTCCATTTTGCAGGCAGGTCGGTAGTTTTTATTTTCAGGATACTCGCGTTATCAGGAAACTCAATTGTCGCCATATAATATTCCGTTGGCATTATGCCCAATGGCACGTGAACTGCGATCTCAAGTACAGCTAAAGCACGTGAGCCGGCTGTGTATAAAGCAGGTAGTCCTTTGTTATTC
>JAQBOS010000127.1 GCA_028287925.1 Mucilaginibacter sp.
GCAAACATTTTCACAACCAATTAACCCCAAAAACCATGACCGACGAATTTACTGCCTGGTGCAACCAATACTACCACCTCACAAAGCTATTTTCAGAGCGCTGTGAACGCTTCAAAAACCTGTTAGACAATGCGCCGCCTTATACAAGCCAAAACAATTTAAGCGACATAGACCCCATAATCAGCTATAACCGCAAGGTACATGCCGCTAAAGTCAAAGCAGACAAAACTTTTAAGGACCTGACAGCGACCGGGCGCACTATCCTGATGATTATGCAGTATTTTGAGATCCCACCCCGCACCGTGCTCATCGGCGAAATACCCGGCGAATTGGAGTATGAGATCTGGGCCAATGAAAAGGATGAGGTTTTTATCGGCAAGATCAGGGACCTGCCGCAAGAGGCGCTTGACCCCAATATTATATATATCAAAGCTTGGAATGGTGATAAGGGTGATGAGGATGATTGATAACCCGGCTGTCCGTACAATCCACCCCGCCGGTTCAAGCGCCCCGCTTGAACCCCAACCCCGGTCAGCGTCACGCTGACGTCACCAAATAATCTTCAGCGGACTTTCCGGTTAGGCACTGCTATACCAATACTCATGCGCCGAAGCCACAAACCCTGCTCTTACAGGGTTTTCGGGAGTGTAATCGATTTTTTGCTCGATCACCGCAGGTGTATAAAGCACAATCGGGTAATTGCCGTCCGCCTTTGGCGGACTGATATTGTTTAAAATATTAATTAAGTAAAATGATTTATTTCTTTATTATTAATTATTATTATAATAAAGCAACCTTTTCATAAACCTATACGTGTTAGTTAAAAGTGTGTTCCATATTCGATTACAAAATAAGGAGAGAAAGGAGGAGAACATAGGGAGAAATAGGTAAGAATAAATTAATGTATCTAAAAAACAATTTATTTATCTTAAATAATAAATACCAATGAAAAATCTAATAAGACCTAAAGTTTTGCTTGCAGGACTTTTGATAATTACTTGTTTTTATGCATGTAAAAAAGGCCAGGGGGTTGGCAGGGACTTTGATATTACACAAACAAACCTAGCTGCAGACACAGCCGGCTATAAGGCCGCCAGGATTGACACTAACCTCAATAATGCATGGGGCATAGCGGCAGCTCCCGGTGGGCCATTATGGATTGCATCGAACCACAAAGGAGTTAGCGTGGTTTATGATAATTCTGGCAATACAGTGAGGCAGCCCGTTACTATTCCTTCAATAACACCTGGCCAGACAGGCGCTCCTTCGGGAGTTGTTTTTAACGGCACATCGGATTTTGGCGGAAACAAATTTATTTTTGCCAGTGAAGACGGCATTATCCTGGCCTGGAGCTCAGGTAATTCGGCAATGAAAGTTGCCGACAGGTCTTCAACAAGCGCAGTATACAAAGGTATTGCCATAATCAGCGATGGTAATTCCAATATGCTTTGTTTAACAAATTTCCGGGCGGGTAAAGTCGATGTTTTTGACAAGAATTTTAATTTTACCGGTGATGATCGTTTTGTCGATCCTGGAATCCCGGCCGGTTTCGCTCCCTTTAATATTCAAAGTATAGGCGGCAAAGTATATATTACCTACGCTAAACAAAAATTGCCCGATAAAATGGATGACCAAAAAGGTCCCGGCAATGGTTATATTGATGTTTTTGATACTAAAGGCAAGCTTATAAAGCGCTTTGCTTCCCAGGGAAGCCTTAATTCGCCATGGGGTATAGCCCTCGCACCCGCAGGGTTCGCCGATGACCAGCCAACGATCCTTATTGGTAATTTTGGCGATGGCCACATCAATGTTTTTGACATGGCAGGGGGTTTTAAAGGTCAATTGCAAAATGAAGGGCAAGCTTTAGCTATAGATGGCCTGTGGGCTATTGATTTTCTGAAAAACAACATGCCCGGCGGAAATTCAAACGATCCGCTATATTTCACAGCAGGCCCGGCTGGCGAATCGCACGGTGTTTTTGGTACTTTACGAAAACATTAGCCAACTATTTATAATCCCGGCCGGCATAACCGCCCGGGATTAGCATTACCCCTGCTCCTGCAAGCGTTTCCGTTTTTCGCTGCCGCAAGCGTCCTCGCTTGTGGCCCGCTGACAAGTAATAAAGCGACAGGTAGCAAACTACTATCTCCGCAATAATCTTAAAAGTACACATTTTTCATTATAAAATATCCCGCTTCGTTAGTAAAACGTGCTACTTGTCAGCGGACCACAAGCGAGGACGTTTGCGGTAGCGGAGGGGGATGAGGATGATTGATAGCCTTGCTGTCCATACACTGTGTCTACAAACTATTATGTCACCCGCCGGTTCAAGCGAGCTTGAACCGGCGGGTGACGAACTGAAACCGTTCATAACAATATATGATCTTAGAATTATGGTATTGGTTCATCCAAATTACGGTTGGGATGTCCAAAAGTATAGTAATCAGTATATATTCCGCTAAAGCCTAAAAGCCTTAATATAATTCTATGAAATAACGTTTCATAAGCTCTGGTTAACCTGACAATTTCCATGATTTCATCGTCATTAGTAATTGAATTCGATGCATGTGCCATTTTGTTTCTTGCTCTCATAGCCGACTTTTCGATTTCAGCTATAGGGAGGTTAATAATTTCAAAAAACATGGTCATTTTTTCGTTAGCGCCTCGTTGTGAAGAATTTTTTAATTTATTTGATATGATTTCTTGAATTGCCCTTACTTGGTCATCTGGATAATTTCGGGATAATTCAACGCCTATTTTTTTCACTATTGAAAGAAGTTCAGGATTTAATAGTTTTGAAAATACCTCATGATTAATATAGTAATGTTTAACTTCCGGATGCTTTTTAATAACACGAGCAGCTAATGTTTCAATTGCACTCGATAAAATAGGTAGATTAGTTCCAATAGTAGAGTGTTTTGCAATCCAATATTTCCAGAGACAGTTATTCAATGATAATTCGTCTCGTAATGCCATATAAGGAATAACCAATTCATTCAATATCTTTTCGGCCCTGTTCCAGTCATTGCAGTGTCCTATGAAAATGGGTGGGGTACCGTGTTTGCTACATTTCGCTATCACGTTGTCCCCCCACGGTTTTTCAAATGTTCCTGAGATTAAATTTTCCGAATGATCATAATTTGAATGGCCAACCTTTAATAATTGAGTACCAAACACAAAACTTACAATTTCAGAAATTGCTTTTCGTTCTTCTAACGTTGGTATCCTACCTAACGATTTTCGATATTCAATAGCTAAGTTAAAAGACCACTTGGGGCCAAATGCTTTAGGTACATTTGATAATACAAAAGAAAAGTCCTCAGCTTTCCCAAGAATATGATCTCTCGATGAAGACGAACCCTCTTGAATTGTATTTTTATCGGAAGCGTCTATGCCTTCTCTTGAACGAGTAAAGACTTTATTAATCTTACGTTTAGTAGTGCGTGGAAAATGCACATTTGTATTAGCTGATAAAAACCATTCGCTTGTTATTGCAACTTCTGTGTCTAATAAAAATCGATTCTTTTTTTCGATTTTATGAGTTATTAAATCAGCATTAAAAGAAAAGGAAATAGGGTCTAATGATAATGGAGATAGGGAATCCGAGCCTATTACGATACCATAAAATTTATAGTCGTGAAATCTGGATTGAGCAATTATATTTTCTTTAGATACAAATGTGCCCGCAGCAGTTAGCCCTTTTGGCTCAATTTCATCTCTATGATTTATTATACCTGATATTTGGGCAGATAGATTATATTGGTCATTTCTATTAAACCGAATCACACAAGAGTTACTCAACGGATAAATTTCATTTTCAAATATTATGTTTGAAATTTCATCGTCTGATTCAAGGATTTCCCATTCCAAATATGCTTGGGAATATTGATAGTTATCTTCCACAGAAATATTTAATTTAATACAGCGAACGATACAACGTTATAATAAATGCATGTATCGTGTTTAAAGATAAAGTTTCTAAACAATAAAATTCGTCGGTTGAGGCGTTGCATGGTAATAAATATGCAGCCCTGCCGGTTCAAGCGTTTCGCTGACATAATCAAATATTATTTAGCGGACTTTCCGGTTAAATACATCCATCCAGTTTCCTACTGTTAGGGTAACGCAGTAAAGCTTGTCGGTTGAGGCGTTGCGTTGCATGGTAATAAATATGCAGCTATTTTCAGACATTGCAAAAGGGTTGTTGTAAGCGGGGCGCTTACATTTACCTGGGTTCAAGCGTCTCGCTTGAACTGGCGAGAGAAATAAAGTTCATCGGTTGAGGCATTGCGTTGCATGACAATAAACATGCAACTATTTTCTGACATTGCAAAAGGGTTATTGTCAGCGGGACGTATGTTTGACGCTTGAACCGGCGGGGGGGTCTCATCTGCCTAAATTAGACAGATGCAGACGATTATAAAACTATATCAGGGCGAAATGCCACTATATATTCCGAGCGCTGGAGACACAATCTCCGGACATAGTAGTCTAAAGGTGAAAACAAACAGGGGGTCATTTTTGATAAATGCAGCCTCCTTTAATCACCATTTCAACCGATTTAATGTTGTCTATATCATTTAACGGGTTGCGTGTAAGTACCAATAAATCTGCATCCATACCTGGACTGACGCTTCCTTTTACAGCTTCCAGGTGTAATGCAGCAGCACTATTTTTTGTCGCCGCCACAATGGCATCAAAAGGACTGAATGAAGCATCGGTTATGAGCACACGCATTTCGTCCTGTACAAATTGTTCCTGATCATCATCGGTACCGGCGCAAATAGCGACCCCTGCTCTATAAGCGCGGGAGGTAATTCGTTTAGCAATCTCATAATTCCATTGCATCGACGTGTCACTTGTCGCCCATTTTTTATAAGTCAGCAACGTTGCGTCGAATACGGTATGATGTTGTTTCATCTCATTGAACAATTCATCAAGCGCAGGTAGCGATTTATCCCAAAAAGCAGCATCATGATGGTTTTTCTTCCAAAGATCAGGCACCTTATCAACTTTCTCATAGATCAGCAACGGCGCATGTGAAATAGAAATGCAGCCGGCACTAACAAGGTCGGAAGGCTTTGCACCTTGCAACCATGCATGCGACCACACCGGTATGTTTTGTCTTTTTGCTTCATCTATAATTTTCCGGGCTAATACCCCGGAAAGATTCGCGTATAATTTAATGCCACTGGCTCCGCATCCCTTGGCCTGGGCAACCGCCAACAGTATGTTAGTGGTATCTGTTATGGCTTTCATATAGGCCATGTTTCCTGGCATACCACCTTTAGTTGATGCTTGTGTTCTTGGATCACTAAAAAATGAGGGGCCTGCCATTAATGCAGAATAGTAAATTCCCGGTGATGTTATTTCACTTTCATTGGCATCGCGGCCAAGTTCGGCTAATATCCTTGCATCGCCCGCCATATCCCGAACTGCTGTTATGCCACTGTAAAGCATTTGCCTTAATACTTCTAAAGTATGTGCCCGGTTATCAATACCATTTGGATCGGTAGCCATATGCACATGACTATCAATCAACCCGGGAAGAAGATATTTACCCTTTAAACTAATTACAACAGCTGAATCAGGAAACGCCATGGTTCCTGTCGGAAAAACCTTAGTAATTCGCCCATCCATAATCACAACGGTTTGATGCATGGCTGGAACCGGATGCCCGGCATCAATTATTGTTGCGTCATTAAGTACTAAGACGTGTGGTTTAAACTGCGCATAAGAAAACCAGGGAATCAAACAAAAGAGCAAGATATAACCAGAATAAAATTTCATACTTGTAGGCTTGGGTGATTAAACATCAATGCAATTTACCAATTATTATCCGGTAAACAGCGGCGTGTTTGCCTCTTGCGCCAGCCCGCCGGTTCAAGCGTCCTGCTTGAACCCAAATAAATGAGCGTCCCGCTTACAATAACTCTTTTAAACAAAACAGCATCAATGCCGAAACTCAACTAACGATAATTTGGTAACGTCAGCGGGACGCTGACCGATGTTGAGGTTCAAGCGAGACGCTTGAACCGGCGAAAGAAGACGCAGGCCCCCCCTGCGAGAAACCCCGCTAAAACACAGCATATGCAACAAACTTTTAAATCTTTCTACCGGATCTTTGATTTAAACGAAATATTACCGTTGCTCCAGTAAAACTGCATCCCGGAAGCGGATCCTTGTTGCTGGCCGAATTTAACCTGTACATTTTCGTCCAGTTGGAAAAACCCGGGCGAGATATAACGCAATTTAAAAACCTGGTTTCCGCGTTCCGGGTTTTCACAATACAATGCATTTTCTTTTGTATAAAACTTTAGCCCGCCCTCATAAGTTCCAAGGTAGGCTTGTACAGCCTGGGGGTCTACCGGCTGGTCAACGGCTTTATGCTGATTTGCAGCCCATGAATTCGGGAATAAAGTTGAAGTGACATCGTCCAGCGATGCATCCGCCTTAATTGCAATTTCAGGAATAACCCCGGTGCCTTCCCATTCTGTCCCGGTATGGATGTTATATGTATGGGCAAACGGAATGCCCGCTACAAAGCCGTGGCCCAAAAAAACCGGTCCTACCGGGTGGGAGCCGCCTGCTGTTTTTTCACCTGCTATAGTTCCCCTTTTTGTCGCCTGCATCGCGTAGGCCAGGTCTTCAGCCGCCGAAACCGTGTTGCTGCTGGTTAATACATACACCGGCATCCGCAGGATCAGCCCGTCGGTAGCTGTTGGGTCCGTCCAGCCCTTTGCAGTGTCCCGCTTGTTGGGGACAATGATATCATTTACCCGTGTCTTGTCCGCAAAAAAATAACTTGCCACCTGTTTAACCATCTCCGGGCTGCCGCCATGGTTTTCCCGAAGGTCGATGATCAATGCTTTGGTATGCCTTACAAAGCGAAAAGCCGCTGTAACGGTTTCTTTGGCAGCGGGGCTAACATCCATAAACCCGTTAAATTTTACGTAGCCCACATTGCCGGGTAAAATTTCTGAAGCCGTGAACGCAAAATTACGCTCCGCCATATCGGCGTTTCGAAGCGAATCCTGGTGCGGGTTGGGAGCACGCATTGGAGGAGGCGCACCCATTTGCGCCAGCCGGGGATCGAAATGAAAACCCATGTGCAGGTCAGGACAGGCAGTTTGCAGATCAGCCGAGATCCGCGCGGCGAACTGCTGCGGGTCTTTGATAGCCCGGTAGGCGCCCTTTGCCAATTGCCCCTTAAGGTAGTCGCTCATAACCCGGGCTTTATCTGTGAAAACATAGTTAGTGATCAATGCTTTGGACAACGTATCTATCACTACCTGTGTGAGTTCCGGCGTCATTACAACAGCAGTAGCCTGTGGCTTTTCCTGCGCCATGCAGGCGAAGGAAATTGCCAAAAGGAACAATGTTATTTTTTTCATGGTTTTATTGGTTTGTGATTCAGTTAGTGCTTGCGTATTGCAATATAAACGGATCAATTGTTGGTTCGCCAGCTAAAAACCCGGTCACTGCCGGAATTTTACAAAATTTTCGACTCGTTCATATCTCAAATCTACCAGTTTTAGCAATAAACAGGAAATTAACCTTTACGCTAAAAATACTTATATGATCTTGATATTGTGATACATAAAGAGGAACAACGTTCAATCCTATGCCTTTAGTCTGTGACTACAGCATCTCAACTGCCAAAACTTGACAGATGCAGGCAATTATTAACAAACTTATTTGCATTGAACCCATTTTTTTACCCGTAATTAGTACTGTCAAACTAAGTTTAAAAGAATGACAAGCCGTAAACCGGAAAGCCTATAATAAAGTAGGTGAAAAATAAACTTATCACAATGGATTTAACAACAAAAGGCTCAGCCTTAATTAAGATTTTAACCGACGTTGATCCGGAAAAGATCAAAAACAAATATCAAAACCCAAGTACCAATAAAGAGTATCCAACAGGAATAGATCGGAATGATGTATCTATGACCTGCACCGGTTCTCGTAGTGATGTAAGGAACCAGGGAAGCACAGATCTGGAGTTTGGTGCATATCCGGATGATGTAGTTTCGTTTAGCTCCACAACAACACCTGATAACTCCGCTTATGCTGTAAGTATTTATAGTATACAAAATCATTCCCGGGATCGTATATTTAGTATGCCTGTTACAAAGGAAAATTCAATTGAATTAAAAGTACAAGGAGGTGGAAAGACAAATCTCATGCTCTTATTTGGAATATATACCAAAGATGGTAATGGAAAACCTAAAGATTTAATCGGATGTTTTTATTTCGATTCAAGTATTACTATACGCTAATATAGTTGCCGCTGTCTGTAGACTAGTTGCAGAGCGGATTTTGAAAAAACACAACGAGAAAAACCTCATCGAAAAAGGCGGGTAATCGCGTATTTTTTGAGCACCACAATCTTTGTCTTTGTCTTAATTAATTACATTTTCATTCCATTCATATTGTCGTTGCCATTCTTAAATATGGCTTCACTATTCAGCAAATATGCGCCGTTAATTACTACGATATCACCCGCGTTTAATCCTGATAAGACTGCCACATAATTTTGATTGCCCGCAACCGGTTTGATCATCTTTGGTGAAAAGCTGCCATCGACATTTTTGACCCATACCTTGCTGCCTTTGCTATCGGTCAGGATAGCTGAAGTTGGCACTGCTAAAGAATGATTACCGTTGCCGCCAATGGAAATATAGGCCAGCATCCCGGGCCGGATCAATCCCTGCGGGTTGGGTATGCTCACCCTTATCAGATCTACTTTAGATGCTGCCGATAATTCAGGATTGACAAATTCTACCTTACCATTAATAACTTGTCCGTTCAAATCAGGAAAGGAAACACTTACATGGTCATTTTCTTTATAGTTCCCGGCATCGCTGGCATACAATTGTGCTTCTACCCACAAATTATTTAATGCCTGCGTTTTTAATATGGACATCCCCTCGGTTACATAATCGCCCTCATGAACCGTAATATCACTAACGGTTCCACCGGTTTTACTTAATACAGTTGTCGTAGCCGATACTTTGCCTGAAGCTGCCAGGTTTTTGATCTGTGCGGCCGACAGGCCCCATAAGAGTAACTTATTTTCTGCCGAATTGATTAGTTGCTGATAATCTACATCTGGGTTACGCAACATTTTTTGTTGTTGTTTAGCCAAAAGATATTCTTTCTCCGCTTCCTGCAAATCTTCGCTATAAATGGAATAAACAGGTTGTCCAACGCTTATTTTCTCGCCCACCGTCCTTATGAATAATTGCTGCACCCTGCCCGCTATTCTAGCACTTAATTCTGCGGCTGTATTTTCATTCGTAGTTACTGTGCCTGTCAGCGTTTTTTCAAGCCCGGTATTTTCATTGCGGACGGTATCTGTCCGGATACCGGCTAAAGCTAATTGCGTTGCTGTCAGGGTTATTTTATCGGAACTGGCACCGCCCGTGCCGGTGAGTTCCACCTTAATCAGTTTCATCCCGCAAATAGGGCAATTGCCGGGATGTTCCTCATGTACCTGCGGATGCATGGAGCAGGTATAATAGGCTTTACTTTGCTGCCTCGCTACCTGTTGCGGTTTTTGCTTGCAGGCGGTAACTACTAATACTAAAAGCAGCACTATTATTTTTAATTTATTCATTTCCTTTTGTTTTAATAAAACTTTCGCTGTCTGTTAAATATTGGGCATTTGATGCCAGGCTATCCGTAACAGCTAAACCCTTTGTAATTTGTATTTGAATACCATTTACTAAACCTGTACTGACCTGGTGTGCCTGATAGGCCGCGCCCTTTTTCAGCCATACGATCTGTGTTCGCCCCAAATCAACCAGTGCAGACCGGGGTATCCATAGCCCCTTTGTTTGCCCGGTTTGGATTTCAGCTTTGACCAGACTGTTTACTTTCAGCTCATGATCTATATTATCAAGATAAACCCGGATGCTTGTGGTCTTGTCGCCTCTTCGTAAAACAGGTTCAATAAAGTTTACCTTTCCGGTAAGTAGTTTTCCCGGCAGATCAGGTAGGGTAATTTTAACCGGCTGGTTTAATTTTAAAGTGGCCATGTTCGAGCGGTCAATTTTGATAATAGCCCATAACTGGTGCGGATTGACTACATTAAACAGTGTTTGTCCTTTTTCAACATACATGCCCTCTTTAATGGCTAACGGCAGGTTATTGGCAAAATCAGATGGCGCTTCTGTCGTTGCAGCACCTGGCATTTGACTATGTGGCACATCATGTACATGCCCCTCGTAAGGACTATAAACAGGCAGACTATAAAATGGCTTGCCAGATTTTATCACCTGGTTAACCTGTTCGTTGCTCATTCCCTGTAATAGCAATTTCTGCCTCGCCGCATTGAGTAACCCTGTTTCCTGGGGCGAGTTTTTGCTGATGTATAGTAAATCCCGTTGGGCTGTTACCATATCCGGGCTATAAATATCAAAGATGCGCTGGCCTTGATTTATCTCCTGAAAGGCGTATTTGATATATAGTCTTTCAATACGCCCTGAAAACCGGGATGCGATATTATTAAATGTCCGTGTATCAAAATCCAAATACCCATCTGCCGAAATACTCACTTGTATTTCCTTTTGTTCAGGTACAATAGCCTTAACCGTTGAAATTACTGAAGAATTAACCGGTTGTAAAACCGTATTCAAACTGATACCCGTACCTTCGCTGGCCTGGCCTGATTTTTTCACTAAGGTCATGCCGCAAATCGGGCAGCTACCCGGATGATCTTCCAGGATCTGCGGGTGCATCGGGCAGGTATATTTTACCTCGTTTTTTGCCTGAATGGCAACGGGTGCAGGTTTTGGATTGGAGCAAGCGCTGAGGACTGCTATAAAGGCCACCAGGATAATTTTAATTGCTTTCATTTTCCCTTTCATAAGCTACCTGTAACGTTAATATTTCCTGTAAACGATCTAAAGCCGTCATTCTCGCTGTTTGTAAATCATTGATGCCATTTAATACAGATGGCAGATCGCCAGTATTCTGATCATAAGCCAGTAAGGCTGTTTTATAGCTGTTTTGCAAAGCAGGGATGATGTTTTGATTGTAGTTATTGAGCTGCCTTTTCTTACTGCTCATATCCGTTCTCAATCCTGCCAGTTGCCCCTGTGCCTGGTTGAGTATATCCAGCTTTTTCTGTTGCAATGCTTCTACTTCATAGCGGATACCTTTCAGGTTGGCTTTATACTCCTTAGAAGCCCAGGGAACGATAGGAATAGTGACCGAAGCCATTAAGATGTATTGGTTAGCTATGCTACCATAGCTGAACATATGTCCGGCCTGCAAACCAAAATCAGGCTTGCGCTTACTGTATTCCATTTGGGCGTTTAATTGCTGCAAGTCCATATTCCGGTTGATCCCTTTAATATCGCTGCGATTGGCAGCAAGGCTGGATGTATCGGTTATTGTGTTTTCATAATCTTTTACAACAATATCCGTGTCAACCGTAAAAACTGTTTGTTTATCTCTGTTCATCAGCGTATTGAGCATAATGTTTTTTTGACTGATCTCGTTATTGATTTGCTCACGGGTATTTTCCAGTTCAAATAACGCTGCTTTGGCCTTGTAAATATTGGGCAGCTTTTCTTTGCCATAAGTCAATCTGATATTGGCATCTTTAAGCATATACTCCAAAAGCCCTTGTGTATTTTGCAATAAAGCCAGTTTCCTTTCCAGCATCACCCGTTCGTAATAGTATTGTTTTGCCCGGGCGATGAGCTGGTTTTTCTCGTAGTCTTTATCTGCTGCGGTTACTTTGGATAGGCTCTGCATATATTCCTGCTTCGCTTTAAGCTTGGCCGGATTGGTGAACATTTGCTCGGCCTGCACCATAAAGGCCCCTGTGTTTGGATTAAGCTGATAAGGTGTTTGATATTGCCCGGCGCTGATCTTCGGCGCATCAAGGCCTTTTGCACCGGTTGCGTAAGCATCCTGTGCATGAGTTTTATTATCGTAAGCCTGTAGGGCGGGATTAGCCGAAACATGAGCTAAAACGCTATCCAGCGGCAATCGCTGTGCTTTTACTGACAAACCGCTTAAGCATATCAGCGCGGCAACTATAATTCGATTTCTTGTTTCCATTATTCCTTTACCTCCAATACTTCCATCTTACCATGTTTCCTTAGTTCGTATTCCTTTACCATCAAAAAGATGAGCGGGGTAACCAATAAAATATGGGTGGAAGATGTTAATACACCGCCGATCATCGGCAGTACAATGGGCAGCATCACATCGCTGCCTGTGCCGGTCGCCCATAGCACCGGCACTAAGCCAAACAGGGCCACACAAACCGTCATCAATTTTGGCCGCAAACGTTTGACTGCGCCGTTCATCACATAAATTCTTAAATCTTCTTTGGTAATAGTTTCCTTAGAATTGCCTTTTAAAGTAACCAATTGCTGCATGGCATCATTCAGATAGATCACCATCACAATACCCGTTTCCACGGCAATACCAAATAAGGCAATAAAGCCGACTGCTACCGCAACGGATAAATGCACTCCAAAGAAATACACCATATATGCACCGCCGATTAAGGCAAATGGTATAGAGATCAGGCTAAAAAATGCTTCGCGGATAGAATGAAAAGCGAAATACAGGCAGGCGAAAATAATAATCAGCACAACAGGCAATATCATTTTTAAAGTATGTTCCGCGCGTATCAGATTCTCATACTGGCCGCTCCATTCAATGTAATAGCCTTTTGGCAGCGTTTTGACCATCGTATTTAACCTGTCCTGCGCTTCCTTAACGGTACTGCCCAAATCGCGGTCACGGACGTTAAATAATACGGTGCCCCGCAACAACGCATTTTCAGATTGTATCATAGCCGGGCCATCGCTGATCTTTATAGCCGCAACGGATGATAAAGGTATCGGGCCGTTATTGGTTGTTTGCACTAAGGTGCCCTTGATCGCATCCAGGGTATTCCGGTAATCCTGCGCAAAACGGAGATTGACACTAAAACGCTGCCTGCCCTCTATTGTTTTGGTCAGGTTCATACCGCCCAAAGCGGTTTCCACCACTTCATTCACATCATCCACGCTTAAACCGTAGCGGCCTATGGCATCTTTATTCACCTGAATATCCAAATACTTGCCGCCGGTTATTGGGTCAACATATAAGTCTTTAACCCCGTTTACACCTTGCAAGGACATTTTCATTTGGGTAGCTAAAGCGCTGATGGTATCTAAATTCTGGCCGTAAACTTTTAACCCCACATCGGTACGGATCCCGGTAGATAACATATTAATACGGTTAATGATCGGTTGTGTCCAGCCGTTCACCACGCCGGGGATTTGCAGCTTGGCATTCAGCTCATTGATAATATCTTCTTTTTTAATGCCCTTGCGCCATTCGTCTTTAGGTTTTAACAGGATAATGGTTTCAGTCATACTGTTCGGTGAATTATCTGTAGCTGTATTGGCTCGTACGGCTTTACCTAAAACATTTGCTACCTCGGGTACGCTTTTGATAATCTTATCCTGTACCTGTAACAATTGCTTGGCTTCCGCGTTGGAAACATCCGGCTGGGTAACCGGCATAAACAAGATCGTTCCCTCATCCAACGGTGGCATAAACTCACTGCCTAAGCTTAATAACAACGGTATGCTAATGAGCAGCGCAATAATGTTGATAGTTAAGGTCGTTTTGCGCCAGGTCACGCACCAGTTAAGAATGGGGCGGTAAATCCTTTCTAATCCCCGGTTCAGCGGGTTATGGTCGTCTGCCCTTAATTTCCCTTTCAGGAAAAAAGAGATCAGCACCGGGGCCAGAGTTACCGCAAGGATGGCATCAATGGCCAGTATAAATGTTTTTGTCCAGGCTAACGGCCCAAACAATTTGCCCTCTTGTCCCTCTAATAAGAATACCGGCAGGAAAGAAGCTACTATGATAAGCGTAGAGAAGAACACGCCACGGCCAACCTGCTTGCAGGATGCTTCTATGATTTTAATTCTTTCTGCTGTGGTCATAACTTTCCTTTTTGTTGTGCAATGGATAAATTCCTATGCGAGTTTTCTACCATGACAATGCCGTTATCTACAATTACCCCGATAGCTAAAGCGATACCCGTTAAGGACATGATATTAGAACTGATGCCAAAGGCATTAAGCAAAATAAAGGCGGCCGCGATGGTAATGGGTATTTGAATGATAATGCTTAAAGCACTTCGCCAGCTAAACAGGAACAGGATGACGATAACGGATACTGTGATCATTTCCTCAATTAATGTATGCTTAACTGAATTAACCGCGTTTTCAATGAGTTCGCTGCGGTCATAGGCAATCTTGAACGATACTCCCTGCGGCAATCCTTTTTGAATATCCGCCATTTTATCTTTGACAGCATGGATCACCTTATCCGCATTCTCGCCATAGCGCATCACCACAATACCGCCAACAGCTTCGCCATCACCGTTGCGGTCAAATATGCCCAGGCGTTCATCGCCGCCCATTTGTACAGTGGCCACATCTTTAATTTTAACCGGGATGGAGTTGATTACGCCGATAGGGATGTTTTCTACATCACCTAAGCTTTTGATATAACCCAGGCCACGCACGATATAACCCGTGCCATTCATTTCAAACTTGCGTCCGCCTACATCATTGTTATTGCTTTTCACCGCTTTGAGTACCTGCGATAATGGTATGTTATAATAATTAAGCTTATGCGGGTCGATGGTAACCTGGTATTGCTTTTCAAAGCCGCCGAAAGAAGCAACCTCACTCACACCGGGAACGGTTTGCAAGCCCAATTTTACATACCAGTCCTGTAGGGCGCGTTGCTCACCAAGATCCATGCCTTTAGCGTCCAGCGTGTACCATAGAATATGACCCACACCCGTGCCATCCGGACCCAATGTCGGCGTAATCCCCTCCGGCAATAAACGCTGCGCATAGTTCAATCGCTCCAGTACCCGGCTACGCGCCCAGTACACATCTGCTTTATCGTCAAAAATAATATAAACAAAGCTCATCCCGAACATAGAAGTCGCGCGGATGGCTTTTACTTTTGGGATGCCTTGCAGGTTGCTTACCAATGGATAAGTTACCTGGTCTTCCATGATCTGCGGGCTGCGCCCTTGCCATTCAGTGAATACGATCACCTGGTTATCGGACAAATCCGGGATAGCATCAATCGGGTTTTCCTTAACCGCATAAGCGCCCCAGGCAAACAGGGCAATAGCGATCAGTAAAACGATATACCTGTTTTTTAAGGACAGAGAAATAAGTTGATTAATCATCTTAATGGGTTTAATCCGCCCCCGCTGGTGGGCAGGGGCTGATAGGTTTTACATTTTCATGGGCTCAGCTTTCTTTTTCTCCGGTTTTTTCTCAACCAGCGTCATGCCACATTTCGGGCATTTGCCTGGTTTGTCGCTAATCACTTCCGGGTGCATGGTACAGGTGTATTGTACTTTCGCGACAGGTTTTACCTTTTTGGTTTTAGTGGTGTCAGCAACTGGATTGGTCGAATGCGCGGCAAAAACGGTGGCGGCAGAAAACAGGATGGCTACAGCCATCAGCATTACTTTTTTCATGTTGTTAAAAATTGAAAATGGATAAATAACATAGGTAAAACCTATGCGTGAATTATGAATTAAGATGGATTAAAAGAGAATAATAGCCGCGTACAGGAATGTAAGGCTATAAAAACTACAGGTCAGATCCTGTAGGCGCAGTTAATGGTATAGATCGGTATATCAGGGTTCCCCGGCGGGGCGTTCGCCTGGTAGTTGATAGGATTATCTTGTTCAGTGAGGATGTTAACCGCAGCCTGGTAAGCAGGTATTGGTAATATAACCGGTATGGACTGGCTTAAAACGGTGGTGTTCACCGTAACATGGCTGTCTTTTATCTTAAAACTTTTGCTTTCGTGTTTGCAGCAATTATCTTTATCAGTATGATCTGCCGAAGCGTAGGTCAGCGTAACCGAAGTGAGCTTACCGCAGCAATAAAAACGGTTTACCCCAATACCCACCAGGGATAAAAGATAAATGGCCGTTAGAAATATGAGTGCGGAGCGTTTCACAAATCGAAATTACTATTTTATTTGATCAAAGACAAGTAAGCAGAGCCGCCCCTGTTACGGGACGGCTGCCTTTTTACTTATAATTTACATTTAGTCTTACATTCCCCTGAATCCTTACAGCTTTTACTGCAATAGTCCTTGCAGTTTGGCCCGCAGCCCTTTGCACAGGTCGAACAATGGTTCATTTTGCTATTGCAGCAGGGTGTATTGGCATAAGAAATAGATATAACGGATAATAAGATCACCATAGTGGTGAAAAGAAACTTTTTCATGATTTTGAATTTAAAGATTAATAATTAATTGATTTGTCAATCTTGGATTGACTTGTTTCAGCTCTAATTATTAAGCTTTCGGCGGGTTCCAGCCGTTACCGTGATAGTC
This sequence comes from Mucilaginibacter sp., assembly GCA_028287925.1. GTDB lineage: Bacteria > Bacteroidota > Bacteroidia > Sphingobacteriales > Sphingobacteriaceae > Mucilaginibacter. Next base: position 16,411 of record JAQBOS010000127.1, read on the forward strand.
TGATAGTTCGCCTATTTGAAAAGGGTGAACAACCTGGCTACTTAAAATGGAAATGATAGGTGAAATAGAAATAGATGCAGTAGTAACAAATCCGCAAGTACCGCAAGACGCCATCGTGTTACAACTGCCTTTGGCACAATCATCGGCACTGTTTTTTTGTTGTTTACAGCAATCCTTTTGCACTTTTGTCATGCAGCACGATGCCTTTTCATGATGACTATTTGCCGTACCCGTAAATGAGGATAACAACAAAATATTCAGAAGGAGAAAAACAGCTATAGATTTCATGTGCTTATTATAACGCTAAGATACCGGCAATTTATACAAGGGTTTTATATAATTCCGTTAAAAATTTACATCCTGTTGCAAATGTAAACGATCATATCTTATCAATCGCCTTTCTGCCCGTTTTTTCAGAAGCTTTGAACTGGCTGGGTGTTAAGCCAGTAACGCTTTTAAATTGTGTAGATAAATGCGCACTGCTGCTATAACCCATTTGATATGCGATCTCATTCAAATTCAACTCTCCGTATTCCATCAGCTCTTTTATTTTTTCTATTTTTTGCTCAATAATAAAACGTTCAATGGTCGTGTCCTGCGCGTT
>JAQBOS010000129.1 GCA_028287925.1 Mucilaginibacter sp.
TTTGCTGCGAGATCCTTTCGGCAGAATGACGCGCTATGGCATGGCCAATCTCATGCCCCATAACCGTTGCCAACATGGCATCAGTTTTGGCTAATGGCATTAGGCCGCTGTATACTGCAACTTTTCCGCCGGGCATACACCATGCATTAATTTCATTGCTTTTTATCAGGTTAAATTCCCATTTAAAACTATACTGATCGCCAAAGCCATTGGTTTTTAAATAGCCTTCAATAGCTGCGGCAAGCTGGGCGCCAACTCTTTTTACACGCTGGGCATCTGTTCCGGTATTTATAACTGAAGTTTTAGGATCGGAGAGCAGCTGGCTGTAGCTTTGCGCTGCTGATTGATCTATTTGAGTGTCATCAACTAATTTTAGTTGTTTGCGGCCAGTTAGGGGTACTGTTGAGCATGAATAAAGTATTATTATAACTAATACTGTAACAAGCGAAAGTATCTTTTTCATGTGGCAGTTTTTTTCTTGAACAAATTTACCCTCGATTCTTTACCTTTCAGTAATCTTTCAATGTTTTTTTGGTGTGTAACAAGGATCAATAAACAAATTAACATCCCAAAAATAACAACGAGGTTAGTGGTGTACTTATTAAAAAAAAAAGTTACGCCTATAAGGTAGGCAAAGCCTGCGGTAATAGAACTTAGTGATACATACCTGGTAATTAATAGCACTACTATAAATACAGATACGCATAATAAAGCGGCGTTGAGGTTAACCGCTAAAACCATTCCGAACAAGGTTGCAATTCCCTTACCACCCCTAAAGCCGGCAAATACAGGGAACAGGTGCCCCATAACGGCGGCAATACCCAAAGCTAACTGGTAGCTTACAAGATTTGAATGCGGGCCACCCGTGGTTGAAACACCAATGAAATAGGCAAGACTGGTAGCAGTCCACCCCTTTAAAATATCAATTAACATAACCGGGATGCCAGCCTTTTTGCCCAAAACCCTGAACGTGTTGGTTGCCCCGGCGTTGCCGCTGCCATATTCCCGTACATCAACTCCATAAAATGCCTGGCCTATCCAAACCGCAGTAGGGATAGAGCCGCAGAAATATGCCAAAATAAGCGCTGAAATTGAGTAGCCAGTTATCATTTCACCGCAATATTAATAAATTGATACCATAATTAAGTCCGAAAGTCAGGAAAGTCCGAAAGTCCGGAAGAAAATACAATCCGTTATTGTTTTTTAGCATGTTTTCTTAGTTACCTGGTTATTCAACTAATCTTTAATCACCAGTCTCTAACCTCTAACCTACCGCTTTTAAGCTCAAATCTAAACTTTTTACAGAATGGGTTAAAGCACCTACAGATATGTAATCAACACCGCAGCCCGCATACTCCCTGATACTATCAATAGTTATGCCGCCCGATGCTTCCGTAATAAACCTTCCATTAATAATTTTAACTGCTTCACGCAAGTCGTCAAAATTAAAGTTATCCAGCAATATACGATTTATGCCCCCTGTTTGCAAAACCTGTTGCAGTTCATCAAGGTTTCTTACTTCAATCTCAATTGCAAGTTTTTTGTTTTGATCAATAAGATATTGTTGTGCATTTTCTATCGCTTGCCTTATTCCGCCTGAATAATCAACATGATTGTCTTTTATCAATATCATATCATACAAGCCAAAACGATGGTTTACACCGCCGCCAATTCTAACCGCCCATTTTTCAAGATAGCGCATGCCGGGGGTGGTTTTTCGGGTATCTAAAACTTTGGTATTAGTGCCTTGTAAAAGATCTACAATCTCGCGTGTTTTTGTGGCTATGCCACTCATCCGTTGCATGCAGTTAAGCACCAGCCGCTCTGCTTTCAAAATATTTTGTGCATCTCCCTCAACCTCAAATGCGATGTCTTTAGGTTTTATTTTTTCGCCGTCATTTAAAAATGTGGTTACTTTAAGGCCGGCATCAACAATATGAAAGATCTCTAAAGCCAGTTCAACACCAGCTAAAATGCCCTCGTCCTTTACTAAAAGTTTTGCTTTACCTTTTGTGCCGGCGGGGATAGTTGCCAGCGATGTATGGTCGCCATCGCCAACATCTTCTGTAAGGGAGCTTAAAATAAATTGATCAATAAGTAGTTTGTCCAAACCTATATGCTTTTTTCAAGCCCAAAAGTAAGAATAGTTCATGGTTCATGGTTCATGGTTAATGGAAAAAGTTCATGGGGAAGTTCATGGTTGATGGTTCATGGAAAAAAAGAAATGGCTCATGAATAAATGAAGTGTTGGTCTTACGAGCCACAATTGTCCTGCTATGAACTATGAACTATGAACAATTTGCCATGAACTTCTGGCTATGAACCATCAACTATGAACTAAAAAAACTACTTCACCTTCTCTGTTTCTATCCGCAGTTCAATCAGCATCAGGCTGCCTTCGGTTTCTTTTAAAGTATAGGCTATTCTGAATGGCTCCTTTTGGGTATTAAGGATTAGTACACCAAACAGGTAATTAGGGTTTGAATCTACTTTATGGAGCATTTTAACAGACACCGGTTTGTTTTGACTGAAAAATTTATCCAAAATAAGACCGGCCTGAACTTTTGAATAAACATTTTCTTCACCCTGGATAGTTATCTCAATATTTGTCGCAAATATTTTCGATAGCTCGCGCACATTTCCCTGGCGAATCAGCGCGGCAACTTTATCTATAGGGTCTGCCACAGTAGCGGCGGAAGCCATAAACAAAACAATAAGCAACGGCAAGTAAAGCAGTTTCATAATAATTAAAGGACAATTATTAAAAATGAACGTTACAGAAATACAACAGCTAATAGTTGATTTTGTTACATTAAGCTAATCAGGTTTTTGGAAGAGATATTAAGTGGTTGGGCTTTTAAGCATAAACAATAGCCCGCCTGATCAGCTTAATCAGCAATAAAAAAATTTATCTTATTATAACTTAACAACGTTGCCTTTATATTTGCATTGTGGAAAGACAAAAAAAAATTGCATTAATTATCCTTGACGGCTGGGGTTACGGTCGTAATGATTCGTCGAACGCTATAGTTGCAGCCAATACGCCATTTTTCGATTCGATGTTAAAACAATATCCAAATTCAAAGCTGGAAGCATCGGGCACTGCCGTTGGTTTACCTGCGGGGCAAATGGGTAATTCAGAAGTTGGACATATGAATTTGGGCGCCGGCCGGATTGTTTACCAGGAACTGGGCCGGATCCATAAAGCCGTTGAAGATAATGAGCTGCCAACAAATGCTGTTTTAAAAGAGGCATTTGAATATGCAAAACAAAATAATAAGAATGTACACTTAATAGGCCTGGTTTCTGACGGTGGCGTACACTCACACATAAAGCATGTAAAGGGCTTATGTGATGCAGTCGCTGTTTATGAGCTGAATAACGTATTTATTCATGCTTTTTTAGATGGCCGCGATACTGATCCAAAATCTGGAGTAGGTTTTATAACCGAGCTTGAGGAGTATATTGAAAACTCCAATGTAAAGCTGGCATCGGCAATTGGCAGGTATTATGCCATGGACAGGGATAACCGTTGGGAGCGTGTTAAGCTGGCTTATGATTTGATGGTTAATGGCACAGGGCAACCAACCGGTAATGTGATCCAATCTATAAAAGAGTCGTACCTGCAAGGGGTTACTGATGAATTTATTAAGCCGATTGTAAAGGTTGATTCAAACGGCAACCCGCTTGCAGTAATTAAAGAGGGTGATGTGGTGATCTGCTTTAATTTCAGGACCGACAGAGGGCGCGAGATTACAGTAGCGCTAACCCAAAAAGCTTTCCCTGAATATAATATGCACCCGCTGAACCTGCATTATATTACGATGGTGCCTTATGACGAAACCTTTAAGAATGTAAAGGTTGTGTTTAATAAAGACGACCTGACAGAAACCCTGGGCGAAGTTTTGCAGGAAGCAGGTAAAAACCAGATCCGCATTGCCGAAACAGAGAAGTATCCGCATGTTACCTTTTTCTTTTCAGGCGGTCGCGAAAAGGAGTTTGCTAATGAAAAACGCTTATTGGTACCATCGCCCAAAGTGGCAACTTATGATCTTCAACCCGAGATGAGCGCAGAGGGGATCCGTGATGCTATTATCCCGGAGTTGAAAAGCGGATGGGCCGATTTTATTGTTTTAAACTTTGCCAATACAGATATGGTTGGCCACACAGGTGTATTCAGTGCGGTTATTAAAGCTGCTGAAACTGCCGATAGCTGCACAAAAGCAGTTGTTGAAATCGGTTTGGCAAATGGATATTCGTTTATAATAATTGCCGACCACGGCAATGCCGACTATATGATAAACGATGATGGGTCGCCAAATACAGCGCATACAACCAACCTGGTTCCGTGTATTATTATTGATGACGATGTTAAGCAGGTTAAAGATGGCAAATTGGGCGACATAGCGCCAACAGTATTGAAAATTTTAGGGGTAGCAATTCCTGAGAAAATGAGCGGTAATGTGTTGGTGTAAATTAAAACCGTTTACAACTATTGCTTTAATTTGCAGTATAATGATAAGTGGTTTGGCTTGCAAACCGGATATTAAGGAAGACGGTACAAACCTAAAATACTTTGATATTAAAGGTTATTTTACTGCTGATACGGCACGGCTTAACAAGCTCGATAAGCTTGTTATTAAAACGATAACACATAATGGTGTTACCGAAACTAAAAAGGTAAAAATTGATAACTGGGGGCAGGAACTTGACATGTTTACCGGTGCCGATATAAACCGGCCCGCCTGGAAAAACAGTTATACCATTGCTTCCGGGGATAACCTGGTATTATACAAGGCAAAAGAAGATGAGCTTAAAGTGCGCGAGATCATTATCAAAAAGGATAAAGAAAAAGTAAAGTGGATAGTAATATATACCCGGACTAAAAATATCCTATATCAAACCACCGAAAAAATAAGCTATTACCCTGATTCATTATATTTAATTGAAAAGGATCAGCGTGTAAGGCTGATGGGAAGAAACCGATATAAAATACTGGGAGTAATTGAGCGTTGAAGTGGTTATTTGAAGTAATTTCGGGGGGCTTTTTCTAACTGTGTTGTAGAAAATATATATTTTTGCCCCTTATTTTAATGCTTCTTTGTTTAAAGCTTCAATAAGTTCTTCAGAATCATTAACCGCTTTTTTTATTATCCCTTCTTTATTGATAATAAAATGCGTGGGAAATACTGCAACTTTCAGATTGTTCTCCATGTAATTTTCGGAGACATGAGCTATCGCATAATCAAATCTTGTTGTTTTTAAAAATCTTCGTAAATCATTTTCAGGGTCGAATGCTAAGCTTAAAAAAACAATGTCCATCCTTTTTTTATAGATCCTGACCAAGTTATTTAATGCAGGTATTTCTATTATACATGCGTGGCAATTAATAAACCAGCATTTTATTACGAATATCTTTCCTGACGTTGTACCTGCGTTGTATATTTTATTATTAAGATCTGCGAAACTAAAGGCGGGTAACCTTTGCCCTTCATAACTATAATTTTTGTAGTAATCTGAAGCCCAGTTTTTTATTATAGATCTTATATCATTATTTATTGAATGATTCAATTTAAATAATTTATAAGAGTGTAAATTGTTATTTTCTTCGGTGAGCCTTAGGGGAAGATAATTTCCCGTCATCAGCTTTTTTAAAAATTCAGCTTTACTAATTTTATGGTGGGTTTGATCATAAGCATTTAAATCTTCCGATAATCTCAAAAAGTCTCGTTTGTAATAAAGTAAGCTCCAGGTATTTTTTAAAATCCCGGATGGGGATTTAACCGAAGTATATTGATTTTGGACCCTTGCCTGGGTATTACTGAAAGATAAAAGTAATAAACAGCATAATATTATTTTTTTCATAAACAATCAGCCCTGCTCTATACCTTATTCAACGCTTTATATATCGAAAGGTAGTTTTGAAGATGTATGTGTTGCCCTCACTTAATAGTGATTACGCTCATAACTCATGCAAAAAACCAAGAAAGATTCAGAATGTTTTGATTTTGACTTTTATATGCATCCCAGATATAATTATATTCGGGTATCATTATAATAAAAAAGCAGTTGAAATACATGCTGCATATTGTATTCAACTGCTTTTTTCACGTTGTATAAACAATTTAATAAGTAGAACATGCTACTAAATGGGAATTTTCCTGACACACAGTTCCTACGGCACAATAGCTACAGCTGGATGGCGAATTGTCCCAGCAACACATATTATATGTGGCAACAAAATTGCTAGTAGGGGGCAGGATATACCCACCCCGCACGTTTTTCATTTGCTCCCTTGTGAGTGCTACCTTAGTTTCGGGTTGCGGCGCGTTTAATTGCGGTTTTTTCATTTCTGTTTAAATTTAATAAAACACTTAATTTATTTATTCAATTACCTGTGTTGAACATGCCTTAAATACATCGCTGATACTTAAACGCCTTAGATAGTTGGAATGCCTTTCTATTTCATTTTTTTAGTGTTGTTCGCGAGATTTTAACATGCAGCAATTTTCCCGGCACCATATTAGTTTAGAGTCTGTTAACTTTTTGTTCAAGAAATTTGGAGAAAAAGTTTGGCATCACAACCCTGCTTTAGGCAATTAAAGGTAAAGCAGAATTTTTTGATTTCAAAATTAAAATTATAATAAAATCAAAGAAATGAACCGTTGAATAGATTTGTATGGGTAGTTGAGAAAATAAATAAATAAAACGGCTCCGTTGTGGCGCTCTTTTGATTATCGATATGCTAACTTAATAACGGATGTGCATAGAATAAATCATGCAATCTGTTATAAAGTCAAAACGCAATTTAAATTTTAGTTAACGCAGCTACCTGTGTGTTATAGCTTCGTCAAGTTTTTGCTTTGAAAGGTCAATAAGTGCGGATATATCCGATCTGCCCGGATTATCTGTTAAAACCTTTTCCAGGTCGGCTATTGATGCTTTTAACGAGTTTATAGCTCTTGCCTTATCATAAGCATGACCTGTGGCCTGCAATTTAAATACACCGTATTCGCGGTAGGCAATTCCCCTAACCTGGTAATACTTATTTTTGGTATCATCCGGATCAATAGCTATTGCTTTTGTTAAATCAAATATCGACCCTAATAAAAATTTTTCCTTATCTGCCTGCGAAAGCTGATTGTCCTTCCCCAAATAACTTTTTGCCCTGGCCCTGTAATAATAGGCAGTAGCATCGGTAGGGTTTATGGCTATTTCTTTGGTGTAAGCCGCGATTGATTTTTTGTAGTTTTCGCTATGATAATAGGAATAGCCCAACATAAGCAAGGCGGTTGAATTGGTAGAATCAATAAGACACGCTTTTTCAAGCTGAGCTACTGCAACTTTAAAATCTCCATCCATTAAAGCCTGCTGCCCCAACTTTACATATGAGTTTTGGGCAGCGGAATTTTCAAAAGAAGAAATGATCAGAAAAGATATAATTACCGAAATCTTCATCAAGAGCTACTAGTGTTTCATCAAAACAGTATACTATAAACTTATATTGTAAGAAAATATTATGCCAGCGACACTTTTTTTGTCGGGATATTTTCAATAAATTATCAAACCGGATACGATGATATGACTTTTTTTCATCTTTATCAACATTTTTTATTTTTTCAATAAAAAACCGGTAGATTTATAATTTACATATAATCAGTGCATTACGAAGCAAATGTAATTGTTGATGATTATTGTCTTATCTTGGCACATGTCTTGAAACATAGTATTGCAGCGGGAAAAATTATTATTTATCCTGTTCAGGAATGCCTGTAACTTTGCAGGCTGACAATATGACGTTTTTTATAAAACATAAAAGGTAGTTGATGAATTTTGATCCATTTGATTTTAAAAGTGCTTTACCGGTAATAAACGAAGATTCTGAATTTTTCCCACTAATGTCAACAGAAGACGAGGAGGAAATGAATAATGAGGCTTTGCCGGATATCTTATCTATACTACCATTGCGTAATACGGTGTTATTTCCGGGAGTGGTTATTCCTATTACAGTTGGCCGCGATAAGTCAATAAAGCTTATCCGCGATGCAAACAAGGGGAGCAGGATGATCGGGGTAGTTTCTCAACAGGATGTGGGGATTGAAGACCCGTCATTTGCCCAGTTAAACAAAATTGGCACCATTGCGCTTATTGTTAAAATGCTGCAAATGCCCGATGGTAATACAACCGTTATATTGCAGGGCAAAAAGCGCTTTATTTTAAAAGACGAAGTACAAAGCGTTCCTTATATAAAAGCTACCATTGAGCCTTTTAAAGAAGTAAAGCACAAAGAAGATAAAGAATTTAAGGCGATGGTTTCATCCATTAAGGATATGGCCATGAGCATTATCCAGCTGTCGCCAAATATTCCAAGCGAGGCTGGCATTGCCATTCGCAATATTGAAAGCACTTCATTTTTGATCAATTTTATATCATCAAACATGAATGCCGATATGCTTGCCAAGCAGCAATTGCTTGAAGAGCCTAACCTGCGCAGCAGGGCAAACCTGGTGCTGGAGCATTTAACCCTTGACTTGCAGATGCTGGAGCTTAAAAACCAGATCCAAAGCAAGGTACGGGTAGACCTGGATAAACAACAACGCGATTATTTTTTAAATCAGCAATTAAAAACCATACAGGAAGAACTTGGCGGCTCATCGCCCGACCTGGAAATTGATAGTTTGAAGCTGCGCGCGGCAAAAAAGAAATGGGCAAAAGATGTTAAAGACCATTTTAATAAAGAACTTGAAAAGCTGGTGCGCACTAATCCTGCCGCTGCTGATTACTCGGTACAGATAAACTACCTTGAGTTATTGCTTGATTTGCCGTGGAATGAGTTTACAAAGGATAACTTTGATTTAAAAAGAGCTCAAAAGGTTTTGGATAAAGACCATTTTGGTTTGGATAAAGTAAAACAACGCATTATTGAATACCTTGCTGTGCTTAAATTAAAGCATGATATGAAGGCGCCGATACTTTGTTTGGTTGGCCCTCCGGGAGTTGGTAAAACATCACTGGGTAAATCAATCGCTAAAGCTTTGGGGCGTAAATATGTACGCATGGCCTTAGGCGGCATCCGTGATGAAGCCGAAATAAGAGGCCACCGTAAAACCTATATAGGCGCAATGCCAGGCCGTATAATTCAATCCGTTAAAAAGGCGGGTGCGGCAAACCCCGTATTTATACTGGATGAAATTGATAAAGTAGGTAATGATTTTAGGGGCGATCCGTCATCGGCATTGCTGGAAGTGCTTGATCCTGAACAGAACAGCACTTTTTATGATCATTATGTTGAAATGGATTTCGATCTGTCAAACGTAATGTTCATCGCGACAGCAAACTCACTGAGCACTGTACAGCCGGCTTTGCTTGACCGGATGGAGATAATAGAAGTAAACGGCTATACTATTGAAGAAAAGGTTGAAATAGCCAAACAGCATTTAGTGCCAAAACAACGCGAAGCGCATGGCTTAAAGGCTAAGGATGTGGTTGTAAAGCCCGATATTATAGAGAAACTGATTGTTGATTATACCCGCGAGTCGGGCGTACGTTCACTTGAGAAAAAAATTGGCTCACTGGTACGTGGCGTAGCAAAAAATATTGCTATGGAAGAACCTTATAATCCTACCGTAAGCAAAAAGGAAGTAGAGAAGATATTGGGTGCGCCTATATTTGATAAAGATCTTTACGAAGGCAATGATGTGGCCGGTGTAGTGACCGGTTTGGCCTGGACATCAGTAGGAGGCGATATATTATTTATTGAAGCAAGCTTAAGCCCCGGCAAAGGCAGGCTAACCTTAACGGGCAGCCTTGGCGATGTAATGAAAGAATCGGTAACTATAGCTTTGGCTTATTTACGGGCGCATGCTTCCTATTTTGATATAGATCCCAAACTGTTTGATCAGTGGGATATCCATGTGCACGTGCCGGCTGGCGCCACACCCAAAGATGGGCCATCGGCTGGTATAACCATGCTTACCGCTTTAACATCGGCATTTACACAGCGTAAAATTAAACCGCACCTGGCAATGACAGGCGAAATAACTTTAAGGGGCCGTGTATTACCTGTTGGCGGCATAAAGGAAAAAATACTGGCCGCTAAACGTGCCAATATAAAAGAGATAATTTTATGTGCGTCAAACAGAAAAGATATATTAGAAATTAAGGAAGATTATATAAAGGACCTTAAATTTCATTATGTAACCCAGATGCGCGAAGTAATTGACCTGGCCCTTTTAAATGATAAGGTAAACGATGCGCTAGATCTTACAATTAAGGCAGATGTTGCCGCTGCCGTAAATTAATTTTACTTTTTTTAATATCATTAGCTGCCGCCTTTAAACATGCAGTTTGAATTCTTTTTGATGTTTTAAGCCATCAAAAGCTTTCAAAGTGCATAAACTGAAACTTTTTAACCGGCGATAGCGTATTACTCATTATCATAATTATAAAGTAATTATGGTAATAGTTAATAACCCAAAATCTAAAAAAGTGAAGAAAACTTTTACACTAAAAGCTGTTTTTTTATTGTTCCTTATCACATCATCGTTTTACCTGAAGGCTCAAAATCTTGAAGAGAACCCGATAAAAAGGGATTCGACCGTTGTAGAATTCAAAAAACCCAGAACTGTATTTCTTGAAGCCGGTGGCCCCGGGCTTGCCCTAACCGTAAATTACGATACCCGTTTTGGTGATCATAGAGATAAATGGGGATACAGGGTAGGTGCAGGCTATTATAACACCGGCGCAAACTGGGTAGCATCTGTTCCGTTACAGTTAAATTATTTATATGGCTTAGGCAAACAAGGTGGCAGTAGCTTTGTGGAGTTTGGCGCAGGTACCTCTTTTGTTCGTTCGCATGGAAGCCCAAAAGGGGTAACATTTGAATTTGATAACATTACAGGCTTTATTGGCACCGGTACTATTGGTTATCGTTTTCAGCAGGATAATGGCGGGATCAATTTCAGGATAGCATTTGTACCCATATTGTATGATGACGGGGTTATAGCCGAAGGTGGTTTTAGCATTGGTTATACCTTTTAACAATAAGATAAAATATTTTAAAAAGCCCTGAATTATCGGGGCTTTTGCTATTTTAGACGGTTAATCCCCCAAAACCAACCGGATGAGAATTAAACTATTTACTTTCCTTATCAGCCTTTTTTGCGCTGTAAACGTTTTTGCACAATCACATAATAATGAAATAGGGATCCAAACTGATAATGACTCATATTTGGGCCAGGGATCAGACAGGTATTATACCGATGGTATTTATATTCATTACAGGCATGCCTTAAAAGTTAAAGGCGGTGATGGCACCAGGCTGATTAACAAGGTGCTTGGTTTTGAGATCGGACAAAAAATATATAATCCGCAAAGCGGCAGTGTTTTTTACCAGGGCGCTGATCAACCCAATTTGGTCGACCGCCCGTTTGCCGCCTACTTATATGCAGGAGCCACGCTGAATTTTTTATATAAAGACGAGAGTAATTTAAAAATTGGCGCACAGTTAGGGATTATAGGGCCAGGCGCTTTTGGTAAAGAGGTACAGGACTATGTACACGATAATTTTGGTTTTTATCACCCGACCGGCTGGCAGTTCCAGATTCAAAATGAAGCACAGCTAAACCTATCTGCTGAATATAACAGGTTGTTAGCAAGAGGGGGATGGATTGACGTTTCTTTAGCAAGCTATTTGAATTTAGGCAATGGTTTTAGCGGCCTTGGTGTTGGCCCCATGGTGCGGTTAGGATCATTTAACCAGTTGTTTAATTCGGTAAGTACGCAAAGTACAGCCATCAGGAACCAAACAGTAACTCCGCTTCATGCGCACGAAATATTTTTTTATTACAAACCGCAATTTAACTACGTAGCCTATGATGCTACTATACAGGGCGGGCTGTTTAATAAGCACGATGACCCTAACAGCCAGGAAATAACGCGCAATAAAGAGCCTTTTATTTTTAGTAATCAATTTGGCGTTGCATTTACCACGGGCCGTTTTGTAATTGATGCCGCAGCTATATTTCACACCAAAGAAGTTAAAGAAATGGTACGCTCAGAACAATGGGGAAGCGTAACGGCGTTGTATAGGTTTAAGTAGTTCAATTGTTCATGGTTCATAGTTGATGGTTCATAGTAAAAAAGAGCGAAGCTGCCATGAACTATGAACCATGAACTACTCCTCACCAAAACTCTTCTTCCTGTTCTCTTTTTTAGCCGAGTTTATTTTTTTTGATTCGAGGCGGGCTGCTTTGGCTGCTTTGCTTACTTTGGTTGCTTTGCGCACTTTGGGTTTATGCAACGCTTTGGTTAATAATACGCTTAGCCTTTCAATGGCTTTCTCTTTATTTAAGTACTGACTGCGTTCTTCATCGCAAATTACCTGTACCAGTCCGTCTTTATTTAAACGCGCCTGCAGCTTATCGTTCAATAGCACCTTCTCTTCATCAGTAAATAACAACGAGTTATTTACTGAAAAAAGCAATTCAACCTTGCTGGATACTTTATTAACATTCTGACCGCCTTTGCCGCCGCTGCGGGATGCTTTGTAAGTAGTTTCTTTTTGCAGGTCGGCTTTAGTAAAATTCATGGGCGAATTTAAGGAATTAGTTGATTAGGTTGATTGAGTTGATTAAGTGAGTAGTTTTAATTTGTATGATGACCGGCTTTTTATTAAGTTAAAGTTCGATATTAAGGTTGGCATTACAGTGTTTGATTATCAGGTACTTACATTTTGATAAAAATTAAAACACTGATAATGAGCGTGTTTCACAGCGTTCCGGGTGTTCCATGTGCAAAAATGGAACGCTTTGCCGGCGTGGATACACAAACTAATCAACCCAATCAACCACTCACCTAATCAACTTTTTATTAATTTAATTAGTTGATTAGGTTGATTGAGTTGATTAAGTGAGTAGTTTTAATTTGTATGATGATCGGCTTTTATTAAGTTAAAGTTCATATTAAGGTTGGCATTACAGTGTTTGATTATCAGGTACTTACATTTTGATAAAAATTAAAACACTGATAATGAGCGTGTTTCACGGCGTTCCGGGTGTTCCATGTGCAAAAATGGAACGCTTTACCGGCGTGGGTACACAAACTAATCAACCCAATCAGCAACCCACCTAATCAACTTTTTATTATCTTAGCTGCTCATGAGTAACAACATCATAATTGCCATTGATGGCTATTCATCGTGCGGGAAAAGCACCCTGGCAAAGGCTTTAGCCAAAAAACTTCATTTTATTTATGTTGATAGCGGTGCAATGTACCGTGCGGTAGCATTATACTTTTTAAGGAACAATGTAGATCTTAATAATCATGAACAGATTGTTGAAGCGCTGGAAAAGATCCACTTAAATTTCCACTCGCGCGATTATGAAACGCATATTACCTTAAATGATGAAGAGGTATCTGCCGAGATCAGGCTAATGCCAGTTTCGGAAAGGGTAAGTGAAGTATCAGCTATCCGCGAGGTACGCAAAGAGATGGTGAAGCAGCAGCAGCGGATGGGTAAATCGAAAAACATTGTGATGGATGGGCGCGATATTGGTACTGCCGTTTTTCCTGATGCACCACTTAAAATTTTTATGACAGCCGACCCTAAAGTAAGGGCTGAAAGGCGTTATAAAGAAATGCTGCCTAAAAACCCCGATATTACTTTAGAAGAGGTTTTTGAGAACCTGGCCCACCGGGATTACCAGGATACCACCCGTACAGAAAGCCCGCTGGTAAGAGCAGAAGATGCTATAATATTGGATAATACAAACCTTACCCCTGAACAGCAATTAGATTTTGCTTTGGAAAAGGTACACGATTTAGGGAGTTATTAGGGAAAAGAGAATGATTAGAGGTTAGTGATTGGAGATTAGCAATTAAAATGATGTTAAATCCTTAAGCCGGAAATAACTAATCTCCAGCCTCCAATCTCTAATCACCCTCAGAGAACTTCACCGCGCTTACTCCAAACTTATTTAAAAAGTCAACACCTTCATCACTTGCAAGGCCTTTGTAGGCTGCGTATGATTTATCAAAAAATACTTTTTTAACCCCTGCCGAATAAATTAGCCTGGCGCATGGCAAACATGGCGACAGGGTAGTGTATAGTGTTGCCCCTTCAAGATTGGCGCCGTTTTTTACTGCATAAAGTATAGCATTTTCTTCGGCATGCAAGGCAAGGGAGCAGCTGCCTTTTGAATCGCGCGGGCAGCCTGTACCGGGCCATTCTTCATCGCAGTTGTGGGTGTGCGCAGGAGGTCCGTTGTAGCCTATAGAGATGATCCTTGTGTCCTTGGCTAAAACGGCACCGACCTGGGCTTTAACGCAGTGTGAGCGCTTAGCCAGGTCGGTTGCCAGGTTCATGAAAATATGGTTGAAACTTAATTTGGTCATTGGTCAATTGTCATTAGTCATTTAAGTGGCTGTCATTAAGTAAAATGTCATTGGCCATTTGCTTCGGATCCCGATAGTACAAATGACCAATGACATAATGACTAATGACCGGTTAATGCCCGCCTGAGGCCTGCACATGATCAAGGTCTATACCTTGTTTTAATAATTCGCGGCTAACCTTCCAGGCAAAATAAGCCAGGTAAGCAAAGCCTAACACTGGGACAATATAAGAGAAATGGATCCCACTCATGCCGGGTATAAAGTTATTGCTGCCATCGGCAATTTTACCTTGCAGCGGAGGGATAATAGATCCGCCTAAGATCATCATAATTAAAAAAGCTGAACCCTGGCTGGTGTATTTGCCTAAGCCGGTAATTGATAAAGCAAAAATAGACGGCCACATAATTGAACAGCATAAACCGCCGCTTATAAATGAAAAGGTTGCAACCCTGCCGTGTGTAAATAAACCTATCAGCATAAAAATAACGCCTAATATACCAAGTACAGAGACCGTACGGGTTGGTTTTTGCTGACCGATAAAGAATGCAACAACAAGCACAGCAACACAAATACCGTATATATACAGGTTGCTTACATCAACACCTGATAATGAATTTACCAGCAGAACTACGCCGAAAGCCAAAAAAGGTATAATTATATATAATACGTATTTGGTTGTTTTAGAAAGATTAAACGCGCCTATTGAACCTGCAAACCTGCCTATCATTAAGCTGCCCCAGTACAATGAAATATATGGCGCTATCTGCGATTCGCTAAACGAACCGAATTCAGGCGTTTTTAACAATGATCCCATATTACTCTGGATAGTTACCTCGGTACCTACATAGGTAAATATGGCTATCATCCCTAAAATTAATTGCGGATATTGCATTGCACCCCAACCTTCCTTGTTTTTTTTAGCGGCAAAAATGGTGCTTACAAGCGTTATAAGTACAATAGCTAAAGATGCATAAACGAAGTATTGACTTGGAATGTGCATTGCTTTACCTGGAAGGTGTATTGCTTTACTTAGCGGATCAGCCGCTAAAATCATTAAAAAGGCTACAAATATTACCAAAAGCGGCGTATTAGCTTTTTTGCTTGATTCTATTTTTTCATCGCTCGTTACTTTAGGCAGTTTTGATACCCAAAAGAATAAAGCAACTGCTAAAAATAAACCTGCCAGTAAGTAATACAAGTTATTAATTGAGGATATTTTTACATCGGCTGCTGCGGTACGGGCATTAGCCGAACCAAATAGCACAACGCTTACAACAACAGGGCCTAATAAAGCACCTATGTTGTTTATACTGCCGGCAAAGTTTAACCGGTTTGAACCTGTTTCAGGCGGCCCTAATACTATTACAAATGGGTTTGCAGCTGTTTGCTGTAATGAAAAGCCTAATGCGATAACAAAAAAGGAACTCAAAATAAACCCGAAGGAGCCTGAATTTACAGCGGGGATCATTAAAAGGGCACCGGCGGCTGATAAAACCAACCCTAATATGATGCCATTTTTATAACCGAGCTTATTTAAAATATCCACTCCGGATGCTGATGATGCAAAGTATAATATTAACGATCCAATGAAATAACCTCCATAAAAGGTAAAATCAATTAGTTGGGATTCGAATTGTGTTAAACTAAAATGAGTTTTGCAAAAAGGTATAAAAATGCCATTAGAGGCTGCTAAAAAGCCCCAAAAGAAAAATACAGTAATGATTGTGTACAATGCTGTACCGTAACTTTTTGAATTTTTTTGTTCCATTGTTTAATTAGGTTTATACAAGCGGTGTAATTAAAACACTAAACATAGCTATTTTTTGCAATTCTGTTATATTTTTAAATTAATAAATCACAATTTTAAGTTTGGTTGTTTACTATATAAAATTGCATATTCGTGCTGCCTTTTTTAAAATTGAATGGCACAAAAGCCTTAATTAATGATAGAAGCTATTATTTCGGGTATTGGGTTTGGATTAGTGCTCACGTTTTTAACCGGCCCGGTTTTTTTCGCTTTAATAAAAACCAGTATCGAAAAAGGCTTCCATGCAGGCGTTGCGCTGGCTTTGGGAGTTGTTTGCAGTGATATGGTATTTGTGGGCGCCATACTTTTCGGTTCGCAATATTTTGATATTACGGCTCATGATAAAACCTACGCAGGCATATTTGGCAGCGCTATTTTGTTTGCAATAGGGATCTATTACATGTTTAAAAAGTCCGAGATCAATTATAAAAATACTGTTCCCACCAATCTGCACCGCGCCGGTTACTTTTTAAAGGGCTTTGTGATGTGCATTTTCAACCCAACTATTTTATTTCACTGGACAATTGTAATAGGTGCGGCAAGTACAGTATATCATGAAGGCGTTCCCCACCGATCTGCTAAAATTGCTATAATGTTTTTAACCATCCTTATAGTGCAGTTTGGCCTTGATACTACCAAAGCTTTTTATGCCGATAAGCTGCGCGACAGGATCTCCGTAAAGTTTGTACACCGCCTTAACCAGCTTGCAGGTATAGCGCTGATAATAGCCTCGCTCGTGCTGCTGGATAAACTGGTAACCAACTTTGTTTTTTCACCTCCGGGGGCGTGAGGGGGGAATTAGTCATTAGTCATTAGTCATTAGTCATTAGTCATTAGTCATTAGTCATTAGTCATTAGTCATTAGTCATTAGTCATTAGTCATTGGGTGAAGTGGGGATTTGGAGTCGGTTTTTTGTTATATTTAAACCGTTATTAACCTTATTATGGAAAGTATTTTCTCCCCGGCCGTTAATGCTGCATTTATTGAACGTATAAATAAGCTCACGCCATCAACCCCTGCTTTATGGGGGAAAATGAATGTGTCGCAAATGCTGGCCCATTGCCAGGTGCCAATACAAGTAGCTTTTGGCGAATTAAATACTAAAGGCGGTTTAATTGCCCTGCTTTTTGGTCGCATGGCCAAGAAAAAGATAGTAAATGAAGAACCATTTGAACGTAACCTGCCAACAATGCGGGAAGCTAAAATTAAAAATGACAGGGGTTTTGACACGGAAAAAATCGCTTTAATTGAATTGGTTGAACGGTTTACCACAGGACCGGATGTATTAACAAAAAAGCCTCACCCTTTTTTCGGTCCGCTTACTGTTGATGATTGGAATACGCTCCAGTATAAACACCTGGATCATCATTTGAGGCAGTTTGGCGCATGATTAATTTTGTGCAATGCGAAGCTCTGCGATTAATTTTTTCGAAATTTGAGCAATAAAACCTATCTTTAAGAAATTCGGCTTTAGCTGTTATACTGTGTTTAAGCATTGCCACATTTTGTCCCTGGCAATATTTTCGCTTTGGCTAATAATAGATCATTAAATACGTTATAGTATTGATCAGCCTGAGTGCTTCAGTATCAAAATAGAATTCCCCGGTAATTGTGTCTTAATGCCATATTACCGCTGATAAGATCCGTTAAAAAATAAATTACTAAATCATTACCACTATGAGCAAAGACAGAAAAACGGTTAAAGAGGTTAAAAAGGCGCCTACCGTAAACGCAAACAAAAAAGTATCATCATACCAGTCTGAAAAAGGATCAAAATCCGAATCAAACGGTAAAAAATAACGCAGCATGAACGAACAAGCAATAGAAACACAAACCCGGATGTACCTGTACGATTTAATGAACGCTGCCAAAGAGCACGGTTTTAAAGCGGACGACAGCTGGGAGTTAAGCATGGTTAACGATAGCGGAAGATCAAAGCTCCAGAAGGATTATTATCCGGCTATTGCGGTAAAAATAGCTCCTGAAATTGTTTTACAGGTATTTAACTCTGCCCGGTCAGGATTAAAACAATCGTTTACCAACGACAGCCACCTGCCTGATGAAAAAAGCATTTTAACGGATAATATCAATTTCCTGGTTGCCATTAATCCTAAAAGGATGAGAGGGTAGAGGGGGGGAGTCCGAAAGTCCGAAAGTCCGAAAGTCCGAAAGTCCGAAAGTCCGAAAGTCCGAAAGTCCGAAAGTCCGAA
>JAQBOS010000134.1 GCA_028287925.1 Mucilaginibacter sp.
TTCACCATTTTCGGTATAGCTGATGATCGGGCTGGTTTCAGAATAGGTATAAGGTTTTGAATTATTGTTTTCAAGCAGCCAGTTCAGTCCTTTTACATTGAAAAGATCAGTTCCTCTTAAACCCAGCTGCCAGCTATATTTATTACGAAAACTGCCCTTATTTGAGAAAAAGTTTGAAGATTCAAATTCATCCAGCGTAAACTGGCCGTAAGCCGTAACACCGTCTGTAATTTTATATTTACTGGTAAGGCCAATCAATGCATTATCAGGCGAGCCGTTTAAAGCTTCAACCGGTCTTAAAAATATAACCGGATTTATATAAGAAAAATCAAACGGGCGCGAGTGGCCGGCTTCATCTTTATTATACCATATAACCGCATCAAAAAATCCTACAGAAAACCTGTTACTCACGTTCCAGTCTAAGTAATGAAAAACGCCACCTTTTTTACGGTCGTTTCCATTGGCATCCAAATCAATGGGGTCATTAAAACTGGCCCACATTACCATATACCTTACATTACCCAGGGTTGCTGTTAGCTTAAAAAACGGGTATGGTGAAGCAGCATCCGATAATAATAAGGAGCGATAACCATCACCAATAAATGTTTTATCGCGCCCGGCAGAAATATTTAAAAACTTTATTGGCGTGTATGATGCCGTTGCGGTTATATAATCCCAATCATAGCCATTGCTGCGGTATGTTTTGGCATACGCTTGGCCCGGCACAATACCTACCTGGTTTATATAGGTTGAAAGATATTCAGGAAGTACCGCGCTGTTTTCATAACCTGCCACATTGTAATAGAACTTGTTGCCAATTGTGCCTCCAAATTGTACGCCCAATGAAGTTGTGCTTGTGGTTAATTTACCGGAAAAATCTCTTCCGATACTAAAATCAGGTAACAGATCTGCATAAAAAGTAGAATTTTGACCTTTTATATCAATTAAATGCTCATTAAAAAGTTTCCGGTAAACCCAGCTATGCTGCTTGCCATCAGAGCCATAATTCATCAATGAATCATAATGATGTTTTAATAATGAATCGTCTGCAAAAAATGGCTTTAAAGAACTATGCTGCCTCGTCTTTGTGGAATAAACATCATCATTAAGTTTTTGATAAAACTGGTAAGAATATGGCTGGTATATTGATTGCGAACGGGCAACGCCAAGTATAGAAAATAGGAATAGTAAAATGCTAAATATTTTCTTCATAATGCAGTCTCTAATTATTCAAAATAATTAAGTGTTTTAAACCCGCCCTTTTTTAAATAATCGTCTTTTTTTACCAGATGCAGGTCAGATTGCATCATATCACTTACCAACGCCTGCAAATCATATTTGGGCACCCAACCCAGTTTTTCTTTTGCTTTAGTTGCATCACCAATTAACAGATCAACCTCTGTTGGCCTGAAATATTTTGAATCTATCTTAACCACGGTTTGCCCAAACTTTAATGATTCGGCATTCAACCCTAATTCTTCAACCTTTTGCTGGTCGATATCAATGATCACACCGCGCTCGTTTTCATCTTTTCCGCTAAACTCAACCTCGATACCCAGCTCGTTGAATGCCATTTTTATAAACTCTCTAACTGTTGTGGTAACCCCTGTAGCAATAACAAAATCTTCAGGTGTATGGTGCTGCAGCATCAGCCACATGGCTTCAATGTAATCTTTTGCATGGCCCCAGTCGCGTTGAGCCGATAGGTTGCCAACATACAGGCAGTCTTGCAAACCCATAGCAATTTTTGAAGCCGCCCGGGTAATTTTACGGGTAACAAATGTTTCACCGCGTACCGGGCTTTCATGGTTAAATAAAATGCCGTTACAGGCAAACATGTTATAAGCCTCGCGGTAGTTTACAATTATCCAGTAGCCATATAATTTAGCTACGGCATAAGGCGACCGTGGATAAAATGGCGTGGTTTCACTTTGAGGGACGGCCTGCACCAAGCCATATAACTCAGATGTTGAAGCCTGGTAGATACGGGTCTTTTTCTCCAATCCTAATAACCTTACAGCCTCCAATATTCTTAAGGTACCGATACCATCAGCATTGGCTGTGTATTCGGGTGTATCAAAACTCACCTTTACATGACTTTGCGCTGCCAGATTATAGATCTCATCAGGCTGAATTTCCTGAACGAGCCTGATCAGGTTGGTTGAATCGGTTAAATCGCCGTAATGAAGCTTCAATTTCACATTAGGCTCATGCGGATCGTGATACAAATGATCAATCCGATCCGTGTTAAATAATGATGACCTTCTTTTTACACCATGTACCTCGTAACCTTTTTTTAGCAAAAACTCTGCTAAATAGGCGCCATCCTGTCCGGTAATCCCTGTTATTAAAGCAACTTTCATTAAAATATCCTCTAATATTTATACAATTACAATAATATCCAATTTAATTGTAAATGTGGGTATCTGAGAGGTGGTGGATTGATTTTTTGTTTAAGAAACTGAAAAGGCATGTAAAATATTGGTCCGTTATTTGATTTTCTTTTATATTTACATAAGTTAATACAGCATACTATGACTACTTCTGCTATCAGGGAAAAATTAGTTAGCTATTTACAAGTAGCTGATGATAAAAAAGTGAAAGCCATTTATACAATGGTAGAGGACGAGATTAACACGGCAGAAAATGATTGGGATGAAGATTTTGCAACTGACTTAGCTAATAGAAGTAAAGAATTTGCTGAAGGTACCGCTAAAACTTATAGCTGGGAAGAAACAAAACAGGCCGCCATCAATAGCGTTGCGTCTAAGAAAAAATAATGTTATTCTCCTACGCATTACACGAGGAAGCTTACAAAGAATACATTAAAGCGTATGAATGGTATGAGTCTCAAGTTGATGATTTAAGTGCAAGATTTATGAATAATGTTGAAGCAAAACTTCAACAAATTATCAAGCAGCCAGAATATTTCGGTAAAAGGCACGCAAATTTCCGGGAAGCGAAAGTTCGGGATTTCCCATATATGATAGCGTATGAGATTTTAAGCGATAAACACATCATACACATAGCTGCAATTTATCATATAAAAAGAAATCCAAAGGTAAATATAGGCGGAATAAATATTAGCTGGATCAATTCAACCTATTCCTAAGTTGCTACTAACAATCTGACTAATCACTTTACCCGGTAACATTCCTCTTACCGCTTCCTATCTCCCCGCATCTTTGTTATCTTTACTTTACAATGATTCCATCTACCCTAAATAAATATAACGAAAAATTTCAGCAGGCGCTTGCCCAGCTTAACCCGGAACAATTGGCTGCCGTTAATAAAATGGACGGCCCCGTTTTGGTTATTGCCGGCCCGGGGACGGGTAAAACACAGATCCTGGCTGCCCGCATAGGTAAAATATTAACCGAAACGGATGCCAGCGCACACGAAATTTTATGCCTTACTTATACCGATGCCGGCGCGGTAGCCATGCGTAAACGGCTTTTTGAATTTATCGGACCCGATGCATACCGCGTTAATATTTATACTTTCCACGCTTTTTGTAACGAGATTATACAGGAGAACCTTGACTATTTTGGCAAGCTTAATATGGAAGCATTATCTGACCTGGAATCAGCTATGCTTTTCAGGGAGTTGGTTGACGAGTTTTCAAACGATCATTTGTTAAAGCGTTTTACCGGCGAGATCTATTTTGAGGCGCCAAGGTTAAAAAGTCTTTTCTCCACCATGAAAAGTGAGGGCTGGGATGAGAAGACTATAGAAAAAGCGGTAAATGAGTATTTGGAAGATCTGCCAAACCGCGATGCATTTATCTATAAAAAAGCAAATATTAAAGCGGGCATAAAAGCCGGTGACCCCAAGCAAAAGGATATTGACAAGGCGCACGACCTGATGAAAAAGCTGCTTGCGGCCGTGAGTGAATACCGGAACTTCGATAAAAAGATGAAGGAAAAAGGTCGATATGATTATGATGACATGATCATTTGGGTACTTAAAGCCTTCCGCGAAAATGAAGAACTGTTGCGCCGTTACCAGGAACGTTACCAGTATATTTTGGTGGATGAGTTCCAGGATACCAGCGGGTCGCAAAACGAGTTGTTAAAATTTATCCTTAATTATTGGGAAACACCGAACGTGTTTGTGGTGGGCGATGATGATCAGTCGATCTTTAAGTTCCAGGGCGCCAACATGAAGAACATTCTTGATTTTGCCAATGACTATGTGAGCACGCTGCAAACTGTAGTATTGAAACATAACTATCGCTCCAACCAGCAGATCCTCGATATTTCAAAAGCGCTGATCAACAATAACCGCGAACGACTGACCGCCCAACTGGCTTTGGATAAAAACCTGGAAGCCGCACATCCGCGCTTTGATGAACTGGCAGTTGCACCCGTTATAAACGAGTATGAAAACCCTGGCAAAGAACTGGTTGGAGTTGCCACCAAAATTAAACAGCTGCTTACAAGCGGCACAGAACCTGGTGAAATTGCGGTGATTTACCGCAACCATAGCCAGGTTGAAGAGTTGATCCAATACCTGGATACACAAAATATTGCCGTTAACACCAAACGCAAGCTTGATATTTTCACTCTCCCTTTTGGCGAAAAGATCATCAATATTATGCGTTACCTGGCAATGGAAATGGATTCGCCCTACAGCGGGGATGAGTTGCTGTTCGAGATAATGCACTATGATTTCTTCGACATCCCTCCTATTGAAATTGCCAAAGCAAGCGTAGCGGTAGCAAAAGAAAACTATGCTACCTCGAGGAATAATGAAGTTAAAACATCCCTGCGCCGTTATATCAGCGAGATAAAAGTGCCCGTACAAACCGGGTTGTTTGATGAGGCAAAAAATCACCGGATGAAATTCCTGGTAAGCGATATTGATTACCTGTTAACCTATTCGGCAAGCAATACGCTGCAGCAGCTTTTTCAGCAGCTGATAGCTAAAATGGGGATCCTTAAATATATAATGCAGCAGCCTGATAAGGGCTGGTATATGCAGGTGCTCACCAACTTTTTTGATTTTTTAAAGGATGAAAGCCGCAAAAATCCGGAGATAAAGCTGGCCGACCTGGTAGCCATCATTAAGCTGATGAAGGAAAACAAGATCAGGCTTGCGCTTAACCAGGTTATATTTTCAGAGAATGGCATTAATTTTTTGACCGCCCACGGCTCGAAAGGATTGGAATTTGAGCATGTATTTTTAATTGGCTGCACAAAAAAGATCTGGGATGGCAAAGGCCGTAATTATGGTTTCAGCTACCCTGATACTTTAACGCAGGCAGCGGATGATGATATAGCGCAAAAAGAAGAGTCGCGAAGGTTGTTTTATGTGGCCATCACGCGGGCTAAACAACACCTCTTTATCTCTTTCGCCAGCCAGGATAAAAACGGTAAGGACCAGGAAGCCTCGCAATTTGTAGGGGAGATTTTAGCAGATACAGATTTGCCGGTAAAACATCCGCAAGTAGATGCAGAAGCTATGATAACATTTACCGCATTGCAATTCAGCGAAGCCGATAAGCCAAAGGTTGAATTACTCGACAGAAATTATATTAACCTTTTATTGCAGGATTATACGCTTTCGGTAACGCATTTAAGCAATTATTTAGATTGCCCGCTGAAGTTTTATTTTCAGTGTTTAATTAGGGTGCCGTCTGGAAAAAGCCCATCGGCTACGTTTGGGCAGGCGGTGCATTGGGCGTTGAACAAGGTTTTCAGGAACCTGAAAGATGATGGCAATGAGTTCCCGCTTACGGATGATTTTATGAAAGAGTTCCGTTGGTATATGTATCGCAATCGCGACTCATTTACCAAAGAGGAATTTAAACTGCGGTTGGACTATGGCGAGAAGATCCTGCCAGCTTATTATAACCAAAACATAACCGTTTGGAACAAAAATGCGGTTACCGAACGCAGCATAAAAAATGTTGAGGTTGCCGGTGTACCTATAAAAGGGAACCTGGATAAGGTGGAGTTTAATGATAAGCAAGTAACGGTTGTGGATTATAAAACAGGAAAGCTAAAATATGCCAAAGACAAATTTAACCGGCCAACAACAGAAGAACCCAATGGCGGCGATTACTGGCGACAGGCAGTTTTCTATAAAATTTTGATAGATAACGACCATTCCCTTGACTGGGAAGTGGTAAGCACCCTTTTTGAGTTTGTTGAACCAATCAGCGAAGGTGAATATCACAAAGAGAAAGTGGTGATAACACCTGAAGATACCGAAGAGGTAACGGAACAAATAACTACAGTTTATAAAAAAATAATGGCCCATGATTTTAATACCGGCTGCGGTAAAAAGGAATGCGACTGGTGCCATTTTGTAAAAAGCAATTTTAAACAAGTGGGGGATATTATGCAGGAGGAAGAAACGAATTGACGTCGTAGAGACACAATACTTTGTGTCTCTGGATGAATATTTAGGAAAGAATTTAAAGAGGTAATATATTTTTTAATTGTTACAGAGATGCAAAATTACAGAGAAACAAAGTATTGTGTCTCTACGGAAATAATGGAAGGAAAATATAAAAATAAATATAATATATCATCTACTCGCTTAACAGGTTGGGATTATGGATCACACGGATCATATTTTATAACCGTTTGTACTAAAGATCGTGTTAGATATTTTGGTGAAATTGAAAGCCTTGATTCAGAATTTAATACAGAGACACAAAGTATTGTGTCTCTACGGGCAACAGAAATTGGTGAGGTAGCATATGCTAATTGGGAAAGCATACCATTATTTCATCCATATGTTGAGCTGGATGAATTTGTTGTAATGCCCGACCATATTCATGGTATATTATTTATAAATAAACCAGGTAAAGTAAGTTGGGAATTAAACAAATTTGGGCCACAAAGAAACAACCTGGGATCAATTTTGCGTGGTTATAAATCTTCAATCAAAACGTATGCAACCATCAACGCTATTGAATTTTCATGGCAGTCACGTTATTATGATAGAGTAATTCGAAATGAAAGGAATATTTAAATATTAAAGAATACATCCGTAATAATCCTGATCAATGGTATTTAAACGGTGAAGATTTTGAGAATTTATTCAAACCGTAGAGACACGATACTTTGTGTCTCTGAACAGACAAAAGAAAATACAAACACTTAGGCATATATCAGAGACACAAAGTATTCTGTCTCTACAACAAAAAAACATGAAAAAACTATTACTACTCATTCCTGTATTTTTCATTTTACAGGCCCCGGCGCAAACAACTATTAAACAGGATGCGGCAATTAAACAAATGGTTGATGAAGTATCATCAAAAAACATTGAAGCAAACATCCGTAAGCTGGTAAGCTTTAAAAGTCGCCACACCCTGAGCGATACCACCAGTAAAACAGAAGGCAGTGGCGCCGCACGTAATTGGATCAAGGCCGAAATGGAGAAGTACGCGGCAGGATCACAGGGAAGGATGACCGTTCAGTTTGATACATTCACCCAGCCCAAAGGTGAGCGGATTGATAAGCCAGTGCATCTTAAAAACATACTGGCCACTTTAAAAGGAACCGATCCAAATGACACCAGGGTTTATATCGTTTCAGGTCATTATGATTCACGGGTGAATGATGTGATGAATGCCAACTCGGTTGAACCGGGCGCTAATGATGATGCATCGGGGTCAGCAGTGTCAATGGAGCTGGCACGGATAATGAGCAAATGGTCGTTTCCGTCAACCATTATATTTATGTGTGTTGTGGGCGAAGAACAGGGTTTATACGGTTCAACAAATGTTGCCAAACGCGCAAAAGCCGAAAAGTGGAATGTTGATGCCATGCTGAATAATGATATTGTTGGCAATACCCACGGCATGGAAACCGATTTAAAAGATAACCGCAGCGTACGGGTTTTTAGCGAGGGGGTTCCGTCAACTGCGGCAGGTAATGAAAAAGAGATCCGAAGTTTAATATCATTAGGCGGTGAGAATGACAGTCCGTCGCGCGAGCTGGCCCGGTATATTAAGGAAACTGCCGAGCGTTACGTTGATCAGCTTGATGTAAAACTTATTTACCGTAGAGACCGTTTTCTTAGAGGCGGCGACCACGTCCCTTTTTTACAGCAAGGGTTTACTGCGGTGCGTTTTACAGAAATGAACGAGGATTTCAATCGCCAGCACCAGGATATCCGCACCGAAAAAGGTATTGAATATGGCGATCTGCCCGATTTTGTAGATTTTAACTATGTACAAAAGGTAGCCCGCATGAACTTATCTGTATTGGCAAACCTGGCCTTAGCACCCGCCGAGCCAGAAAATGTGGGGGTAGTTACCAGTGGTTTAACTAATAAAACAACCTTAAAGTGGGATGCGCCAAAAGCCGGTAAAAAGCCGGCAGGCTTTTATGTGCTGATGCGCGAAACTACAAGCCCCTACTGGGAAAAGAAATTTTATGTGGAGGGCACTGGCTTAACGCTCAGTTACTCAAAAGACAATTACTTTTTTGCAGTACAATCTATTGATGAAAAAGGACATGAGAGTTTGCCTGTTTATCCAAAACCGGTGAGGTAGAGTTGTATATAAAGCTCATTTAAATTTTAACATAGCGCTTGAACTAATGAATTAAAAAACACAGTTTCGATATTTAACTAATGTGAGTACAGCGAAGTCTATTCATATATCTGTTAAGTAAACTTTAAAATAAATTAAATAGGCGATTTAAAAAATCTTATTCAATTGGACAATTGAATCAATTACATTAATCAGTGATTCAGTTTGCTTTCCTTCAAAACAAAATTTAGTAATGACTTCGACATTTGTAGGATTAATTCCAATTTTCGTTTCATTATGTTTTTTGTCATCAATGATAACAAGGAAATTATTCTCTTTTAAAAGGTTTACAATGACATTTAGTTTTATACCATATTTATTTATTTTGGGATATTTATGGGAGTCGTTCAATAAAAAATCTGTGATTTTCTTGAATTTACCGTTGTTATAAAACATCTTAAAAAAATCCTCTAAAAAAATTGCTGCTTTTGTAATTAAAATTTCAATATCATTTGCACGTTCTATAAAAGCATTATTTAAAGATTCTCCTTCATCACAATCTACAAAATTTGTCCTTGGGATAATCATATCTTTTTTTGGTGAACCAATGTTTCTTAATACACATTTATGAAAATAAGTATTTTCAGTTAAATTACAATCCCAAAACTGACTATAGTTCTCAAAAACGCTATTATTAAGCGTTATTATTGAAAAATCAAATCTGATATTATCTTCTAGACTTGTTAAATTTAATAATACTAAATTCTCAATTACATTAGTTGATGTTGAAAACAAATCCCTGACAAGCTGTGTATTATGAACCCTATTATTCCCCTTAAACCTGAAATTTATTGATAACGCTAAATTAAAAAGCCCTGAAACAGCTCGTTTTATTATGTTAATATCTTCTAAATTATACCTTTTTATTCTTTGAATTATATCATTCAACTTTACCAAGTTGTCTTCGTCCCAGTCAACTATTCTTTTTGTTATATTTTTGATCGTATCCGAACCATGGTACAATTTCTGGGATAGTAATTTTATTGTATTATATTTAATTTCAGTAGTTTGATTAATGTCTATAACTTTAGAAATAAAAAGACTAATAAAATAGTTTTCAAAAAAATCATATTTAAACGTTAAAGTTTTGTTTTGAAAATTATACTGTAAAAAAGGGTGCGACTTAAATGATTCTACAATATTTGCGCTTATATCATTAATTAATAAGGCCTCTTTTAAATATTCTTTAACATCCTGATCATCAAATACCCCTTGTTCAATTACGGCTAAATGAATAAAAAACGCCAATTGCTTGTCTACGTCAATTTGTTTTATTC
>JAQBOS010000655.1 GCA_028287925.1 Mucilaginibacter sp.
CGACGCTCGCCGGCTCCGATCTGCGCCGGTTGTTTCGTATGATGTGGGCGCCTGCAGCCGAAGGGAGACCACGTCGTGCGCGCCGCGCTGCCGGCGCCATGGACATGCTCCGATCGGCGGTCAGATACGGATGCGAGGCTGGTTTCCAGGACTGCGTCAAGCTCGCGGCGGTTCTCCAAGGGATGAAGTTTCGCGTTGATCGAAGTGAAACCTTTCCGCACGTACGCAAGGCCAGAAAGGTCGCCATGGGGTTCGAGCATGCGGAAGCGATCGTCAAAAAGGGGCTGGCAATGGGCACGGCGCGGGGCAGGGCTGTTGCGCTCGGCGTCGCCGCACAGTTCGAGTTCACGCTGCGGCAGATCGACGTCATCGGATACTGGCTGCCGCGCAATCGGATCGTCATGGAACCCGGTATGCTGGCGTTTGGCTCCAAAGCATGGCGACCAGGCTTGCGGTTCGAGGACTTCGCCAGCGGCACCCTGGACCTGTCCACCACCAAGAATCAGACAGACGCCGTATTCGACGTCGCGGAATACCCGCTTTTCCAGTTGGCGCTCGCCGCGGTACCAGAAGCGGAGCGGATCGGTCCACTGGTATCCGTAGTCCCCGGCGAGCCGGTGCGGCGACGTTTCTATGCGGACATATATCGTGAGGTCGCGAACGCAGCTGGCGTGCCAAGGGGCATCTGGAATGCTCGCGCGCGGCACGGCGGCGTGACAGAAGGCAAGGAGTCCGGTGCCGACATCGTGGACGTGTCCAAGCACGCTCAACATTCAGATGTGGGAACAACCGTGAACGACTATTTCGTAGCAACCTTGGACACCACGAGACGAGTTATTCGATCCCGCGTTGCTAAGCGAAACCGGGATAGGGAGACCGACGGCGGTGCGGAAAATCGTTTACCCGAAAGCCCGGACACCTCATTCAACACGTAATCGCAGAGGGGGACGGCCGTGGCGCCCATCGCCCATCAATCCCCCACCTCATCCTCATTTGGCCCCCGATCGCCACGGAGACCAGAATGCTGCCGCTGCCTGCTCGATCTCACCATCCCACGTATCAACGCCCTCGGGCTTGGCGCCTGTTGCGATTGCCAGCGCACTCATCATGTTCGATGTCTCCATCGCAAAATCGAAAACCTGCCTGTTCTGCGGGAGAGAAATGCTAGGATCGGGCTGGCCAAGGTGAGCCGTGAACTTGTCGCGGAAATGCACGATCAGCGGCAAACGGTGATCCGACCTCAGCCTCGACCACAATACCAAAGCATTGGCGAGAGACCCCGGCGGCCCCCAGGTCTCAATCTCATCTCTGACCGCGTCGTCCCGTAGCAGGCATATCGCGCGCCTGATGTGCAGATCGGTGTCTTTCGACCGTGCGTACGCTCGGCTGACCAGCAGCACCAACCTCGCCAGCAGAGAGTTGCGGACGAAGGACGACGCCATGCCGGCATCATTATCGTCGAGGTTCGTTCGAACCGTGTCGTCGTGCAATTCCAGGAGCCGGACGATCTGGCGTATCTCGATCGCGTCTCCGAAGCCAGCCTCCGAAATTTCGTAGACGATCGTTTGGCCAGGGTCGGTTTTCATGCGTGTTCCAATCGCGTTAGGTCGCGATAACGTTTGTTCTCGAAAGCGCAGCCGGTGATTCAACAGATAATCGCAAATCCCGTAGTGATCCCGTATTTACGGCGGGGGAGCAGGGGAGCATGGGGAGCAGGAAATGCGTTTCTCAGAGTTACCCTGAGACTGCGTGCTATGAGCCTGTTCGGTGACTGCCATACTCTATTGTATGCTACCCTGCTCCCATTTATTGTGTATATAACTGGAAACACTATACAAATTGCTGGGGAGCATATTGGAAACGGTGCTCCCCCCCTGCGCCCCTGCGCCCTCGGTGCTTCACCGTCAATATGGCGGCGGCAGCGGGACGGTCGGCGTCGCTGGCGCTACTGGAGTTCGCAGCACCCATCGAACGTCGGTGCCATTTCCGTTCAGCACCCACTGACTTGCGCCGGCGATATCCTTGTCCGTAGCCCACGCGTTCTGCTTTCGCCCATCGATGTAAGGCTCGCAAGACGAATACCCGAGGTCGGCAAACACCATTCCGAATTGATGGTTCGTACTGATCTTGAGACGACGAAGCGCGTCGCCCAGGTCTGCCGACATGACGTAGCGCCTATCCTCACTCTCCGGCCGAGCGAACCA
Source organism: Mucilaginibacter sp. (assembly GCA_028287925.1). Classification (GTDB taxonomy): domain Bacteria; phylum Bacteroidota; class Bacteroidia; order Sphingobacteriales; family Sphingobacteriaceae; genus Mucilaginibacter. The sequence goes on from JAQBOS010000655.1 coordinate 2,205, forward strand.
ACGCAAAATTTGCTCCTCTGCCTCAGTCGACTTCCGCGCGGCCGCTTGATGTTTACCGGCGATGTCCCAGACTTCACGCGGGATGCTGAAGTCGGTGCCACTGGATTCGAGGTGCGCTGCTTCGGCGAGAAGCTGATCAATGTTCTCTCGCGCCCATACCAGATCGACCTCTCCCACCACTCTCACCGGCAAAAATCTGCGGTTACCCGTTTGATCGCGGAGCGGAGTAGCGTCGTTCGTGGTGCCGACAAATACGCAACGACGAAACTGGTCGCTGGCGAAGGCTTCGAACTTCCGAGTAAAGTTGTCGTTTACCGTCGTGACGAATTGCTTGATCTTCTTTGCCGAC